>JAFRLD010000075.1 GCA_017431395.1 Bacillota bacterium
TCCAGATTGGCGCTCTCGATCCCGAGCACCGACCGGTGAAACATGGGGTCGATGTAGTCCGGGCCGCACTTGAAAGCACAGGGGTCATAGCCCTTTCTTTTAAGAAGGGACAGGAGCCCGCAGGTCACGGCGGTCTTGCCGCTATTTGATGATGCTGCTGTGATCAGGAATTTAAGCATTAAGTCCTCCCGGCTGCAAGCCGTCTGCTTCTCCGGCCCGCTGGCCTGTAACGATAAAGATCGGATTCCCGGCCATCATCATATGGCCCGCCCGGGTATTGCGCGCCGTGCTCACGGAGACCTGAATGATCTCCGGTTCAAGTCCGGCCTCTGTCATGCTGCGGGCCGCTTCATGGACCGTCTCCATAACGATCGCCGACACGCAGATCCTGGCGTTAGGATTCTTCTCAAGCACGATCCGGACGATCTCCCGCAAGGTCCCTCCGGAGCCGCCGACGAACACTTTATCCGGTGCGGGAAGATCCTTAAGTGCCTCCGGCGCGGCCCCGTCCACGGGGCAAAGATTCCAGACGCCGAATTTCTCCCGGTTCTGGCGGATCAGGATACACCCGTCCTCATCCCGCTCGACCGCATACACGCGGCCGCGACTGGCCTTCATGGCAAGCTCCACCGAAACGCTGCCCGTTCCGGCGCCGACATCCCAAACGGTATCCGAAGGCCGCACCTGCAGCTGTCCGAGGATCGCCGCCCGCACCGACTGCTTTGTCATCGGCACATCGCCGCGAATGAACTCGGAATCCGCGATGCCCGGTGTCAGATCTCCAGCCCAGGAGGCCGGCTCCGCCAGCATCACCGAAAGCGGGGCGAACGACATCCCGGCAAATTCCGCCGCTGTTCCGTACGCGATCCGTTCATCCTCATACGTGAGGCGTTCCCCGACGGTGACCAGAAGTTCTCCAAGGCCTGCTTCCGAAAGCTGCGCGCACAGCTCCGTAGGCGTCAGCTTCCCGCCGGTCAGAAAGAAGACCGGCTGTCCTTGCATCACAGCCGTCACCGCATCGCAGTCCGTTCCGTGCGCCGACACCAGCTTCCAGTCCTGCCAGGGCTCGCCCAGCCTCGCGGAAAACACCTGGATGCTCGAGATCCCCGGGAGCACGCGGGCCTTCAGCCCGGCTTCTTTAAGCAAAGGCAGGAGCGACCGGGTCCCGGAATAAAACCCGGAGTCCCCGCTGTAGAGCACGCAGATCGCGGGCTCCACCGGCTCAGGATCAGGCGCCACCGGCTCAGGATCAGGCGCCCCTGCATCCTCCGAGCTGTTCCCCGCTCCGCGCTCCATCCGCTCTACTATAAGCGAAAGGATGTCCCGCGCATAGATCGCCGGGACCTTCTCTGCCGTATATTCTTCCGGAAGTCCTTCAAGGAGCCGCTCTGCACCGATCAAAAGATCCGCCGAGCGGATCGCCTCCCGCACCTCGACCGTCATGGAGCCGAGGCTTCCGCATCCTGTTCCTGCCAGTGTGATACTCATTTCAGTTTCTCCCTGCATACCGCAAGCACCTCATCATAAGAAAGCCCATCTTCCTGTGGCCGCGCGATCACGATCGCCGGTATGCCGCAGGCTTCGCAGGCCCGGATCTTTTCCAGAAAGCCTCCGGCCCGGCCGCTCTCCTTCGTGATCATCACTTTCGCCTCATAGTCCCGAATCACCGCCCGGTTCAGTTCCTCGCTGAACGGACCCTGCACCGCCACGATATTCCGGTGGGGGATCTGCGCCTTCTCGCAGAGCTCTATACTCTGGACCAAAGGCAGCACCCGGGCGATCAGCTGCTCCGGATCGATCACGGCCGCATAGATCGCCAGATCTTTTGACCCGGTCGTCAGCAGAACGCGCCCTTTTGGCCCCGCGATCTGCAGCGCCTTCTCCGCCGCATCCGCTGCATCCGCCGCGATGTGGATCCCCGCCGGCGCAGCCTCTTCCGTGCTCTCGGCCCGCACCACGCGCAGGCGTTCCACGCCTTCCTTCTCCGCGGCGAGGCGGATGTTCTCCGTGACCACCACCGCATAAGGGTGGGTCGCGTCGATGACCACATCCGCGCCCCGGATCAGCTCCCGCATCCCGGCCTCATCCTTAAGGCCTTCCGAGATCGTGACCCCATCACGCGAGCCCTGTTCCTCCGTACCAACATGCGTCGCGACGCTGACGATCACGTCCGCGCCCTCCGCAGCCAGTGCCTGCGACAGTTCCCTTCCTTCTGTTGTTCCTCCGAAAATAACCGCTCTCATTCGTTCCTACCGCTGGAATGCCTCCCGCTTCTCATATCCTCTCGGCGTGACCATCCGCCCGCCGATGACCCAGGTCGTCTTAGATCCGATAAACACCGTCGTGAACATATCCACCGGCTCTGCCGGAAGATCTGCCAGCCGCACGATCCGGAACTCCTGTCCCTCCCGGCCGATGTTCTTCACCCAGCCGCAGACCGTATCTTCGCTTTTGTATCGCAGCATGATCTCCACGGCCTTATCCAGATAATCGCTGCGTTTTTTTGACTTCGGATTGTAGAGGCAGACCGCGAAGTCCCCCTCCGCCGCGCAGCGGAGCCTGGTCTCGATCAATTCCCA
>JAFRLD010000076.1 GCA_017431395.1 Bacillota bacterium
GAGCAAAAGCTGGACGTCGCGATCATTGAACAGAAACAGAGAGTCGCCTTCGGTCAGATCGACCAGTCTGCCGGCAATCTAATGAAAAAGCGGATCGAACGGATGGGAGTCCCGGTCTATTTGAATGCGACCGTGACCGAGATCGGGGACGGATACATCAGCTTCCGGCAGGAGGCAGAACCGGAGCAAGTGTCGGCACCGACCTGCCCGGGATGCGGCGGGTGCGCCGCGGCTCAGGAGGAAGAACTGGTCACGATCCCGGCGGACCTGGTCATCCTTTCCACGGGCGTGACCCCGAATTGCAGGCTAGGGGCGGAAGCCGGCCTGGCTGTGACCGGCGGGAGTGTTAACGCAGACGGGACCACTGCCTGCGGCGGCTGCGATAGCTGCGGCGCCTGCTGGATCGCCGTGGATGAGCACTGCCGGACCAGTGATCCGCACATCTTCGCGGCAGGGGACTGCGCGGCAGTGAACGGCAGGAACGATGCCATCTGGGATGAGGCCAGAGAGATGGGCCGGGTGGCAGGGACGAACGCGGCGACGAGCGCAGTAGCTGAGGCGGGGGGCTCCGAAATGACGAATGCGGCCCAAACCGCATCGCCCGTAGCAGAGGTAGTACAAACGTACTACCCTGGAGAACTGGAAGTCTATGTCCCGGTCACGGCGGAGCACGTCTTCACCGGTTTTGACACGGAAGTCTTCACCATGGCGGACAGCTCCGGTGCAGGGACCGACGGTGTCTATATCCGTCACGCGGACGTGGAGATCTTTGATTACCAAAGGGAGCGGTACATCCGTGTCTCCCTGCAGGACGGGATCATCGCCGGGATCCTGCTGATCAATGCCTCGGATCTGGCGCCGGAATTGATGGAGGCCTATCACAGGGGTGCCGGAGAGGAGGAAGCCCGGCAGATCATTTTGCGCTGGAAGGACAGTCACGAAGTGGACTTCAAACCGATGGGCACATTCAGGCGCCGGTAGGCGCCGGATTCCGGCAAACCAATCAGGTTGTTTAAACAACTTAATCACACCGAAGTCGTTGTAAAAACAACGAAAACCTTGTATAATAATCCCATCAACAGAATAATATGCCTTTTCGACCTGGAAAGCCTAAGGACCGTAGCAGCGGTCTAGGGCTCACAGGCGGTTAGGGTATGACGGGAAACGGTCATGCCTCCCATGTTTGGAAAGAAAAGCGACACGAGATCTATCTGCAGATTTTTTCTGCGGGGATTCAAGTGGCAAATGTCGGTTTCCTTTCGGAAACCGTTTTTTTTAGCCATGAAGTGGTGGCTTATTTTCGGTGTGGGAAAAAGAGAAATGATACACATCGGACCAGAAGCCGGTGTGTTTTGTTCTATGGGGGACAAGATGGCGAAGAGAATTCCTGACAATTTGATCACGATCCTGGCGGTGCTGGTTTTGCTTCTCGGCATGGGGTTTGTCAGTGCAAAGGCTGGCCCAGCCTTTGCAGAAGGAGAGGCGGCGCTGGATGTGTACCAGGACGGTACCTGTCTGCACTCATTCACCATGCGGGAGCTGGAGGACATCGCCAAGGCAGAGGGCGCGCAGAAGTATACCTTCTCCGGATTCAATACCTATCCGACCCCGAAACCGTGTGTAGAGATCGAGGGGCCGACCGTAGAAGGGATCCTGAAAACCGCGCTGGGGGAAAAAGGTACCGGGCTGGAGCAGATCGACGGCACGCAGATCATCGGCTTCCGGGCGAGCGATGGACTGGAAGAAAAATTCATGAAGGAGAGCCTCTTCGCCCAGCGGTATTATTTCCCGAACTTCCGGCAGGAGCAGGGCAGGAGCGGCCATGCGGTCCTGGCGGAATCCATGGCGGATCCGGTGCCTGTGCCGGCAGTGATCAGCCTGAGAGAAGAAGGCAAGGCTTATGGGGAAAAAGGCAGGGATGAGCCGGGAAGGCTTTTGTTCGGCCAGATCGTGCCCAACGAGCAGAATCACTCGATGTTCGTGAAGTACATGGTGACCGGAGACAAAGAGAAAGCTACGATGCGCGGCCGGATCACGATCTACAGCGCGGCGGCAGAGAAATTAAATGCCATTGTGACTACAGACAAGGGCAAGAGCGGTGCGTTGAAGAGCGGAACAGAGATCGTTCTCGACCGCTCGGTGAACCTCTCGCATACGGAGGGCGGCTCCAGGTACTGGATCTACTACACGACCGACGGTACTGAGCCGGACATGACCTCTGAGATGTATAACTATAACAATAACTCGTTCGGACAGACGGGAGAGAAGATCAACTTCCCGGTCATGGTTGAGACCGATACCATGCAGCTTCGGGTGAAGGTATACGGATACGACCGGCTCCCGAGCGAAATTTCAGAGTTCACGTTCTGTCAGCCGCTGGCGAAGCCGGCGCAGAAGAAGCCGGCGCTCAAAGGGCGGACGATCACGGTAAAGTGGAAGGCGGTTTCCGGCGCGAAGGGCTACCAGATCGTGCGGGCCACGAAAAAAAGCGGGAAGTATAAGACGGTCAAGACCATTAAGAATGCGAAGACCGTTTCCTGGAAGAATACGAAGCTAAAAAAAGGCAAGACCTATTACTACAAGATCCGGGCGTACCGGACGGTGGCAGGTAAACCAGTTTACAGCAGCTACTCAGCTGTGAAGTATAAAAAAGTCAAATAATCATTATCTTTTCGCAGGCAAAAGGAGGATGAAAAAACATGAATGAGGTAAGAAGAAATGCGGGGATGGCAAGGATCCTGATCGCGATCCTGTCCGTGGCTCTGGTGTTCACCATGATGCCGCTTTCGATGGGCAAGGCATTCGCGGAGGAAGAGCCGGCAACGGCTGTGTTCAGCGTAACAGGCCAGGATCTTTTGGCGCAGCTGAGCTATGACAGCATCAAGACCCTGAAAAACGATGAGGCGATCAAGCCGCTGATCAAAGAAGACGTAGTATTCCACACGAAGAACAGCTCCGGAACGGAAGAGGATCTCACCGTGACCGGCGTCACCATTGAAGACCTGATCAAGCTGGCCGGACTGAAGGAAAACATGGAACTGGAATCCGTGACGGCGACCGCAGATGACGGGTATGCCAAGACTTATACGGCCGACCAGATCCTGAAGGAAGACCTGCAGGGGAACAAGGCGATGTTCATCTGGAGCGAGAACGGAAACAAAGTCCAGAAGACAGCGGTCGGACAGTTCACGACAGAGGATCAGAACAAAGGCCTCTGGGTCAAGGGCAACACGATCACATTGACCGTAACCGCGAAAGCTAAGGTCCTGCCGGTGTTCAGTGTCATGGGTGCGGATCTCGTAACACAGCTGGAATATGACAGCATCAAGACCATGAAGAACGATGAGGCGATCAAGCCCCTGATCCTGAAGGACGTTGTCTTCCATACGAAGAATAAAGCGGGAACAGAAGAAGACTTCACTGTGACGGGCGTGACGATCGAAAGTCTGCTTGGTCTGGCCGGAATAAAGGAAGGCATGGAACTGGAGGCAGTGACAGCTACGGCAGATGACGGTTTTTCCAAGACATATACGGCGGACCAGATCCTGACGGAAGACCTGCAGGGAAACAAGGCCATGTTCATCTGGGATGAGAACGGAGCCAAAGTCCAGAAGACAGCTATCGGCCAGTTCACACCAGAGGATCAGAACAGAGGACTTTGGGTCGGTGGTAATACCATTACCCTGAACATCGTCTGCAAGGCACTGCCAAAAAAGAATACGCTCTCCGTCAAATCTGCGAACAAGACCTACAGGGTAAAGACCCTGAAGAAGAAGGCGCAGACCTATAAGGCACTTACCGTCAAGTCGCCGCAGGGAACCGTCTCCTACAATGTCAAGTATGCTAACGGTAAGGCGAAGAAAGCCCTGAAGCTCGTAACGAAGACCGGCAAGCTTACGGTCAAGAAGGGAACGAAGAAGGGAACCTATAAGGTGACCGTTACGGTCAAGGCAGCAGGTACAGATGAGTACCTTCCGAAATCCGTGAAGAAGACGATCACCGTTAAGGTTAAGTAGCAGACACTAAACGCTTGAATACAAGATAATGATTGACAGGTTCGAAGCCGGATCCGGAGCCGGGTCCGGCTTCGTCATTTGGAGGATGACAAATGCAGGTAGAACAAGGAATGAGAAGAACGGCCGTGAGGGCGCTCGTCGCACTCCTGTCGGTGGCACTGGTATTTACCATGATGCCGCTTACAGGCGGGGCGGCATCGCACGCCGCAGAGGGCGGGCTGCAGACGCAGACACCTGCTGTCGTGGTGAGCGGACAGGGCCTGACCGGCGCGGCTTATACGAAGGACACCGTCAAGAAAGAAGTGTCCTACACACTGGACGAGCTCAAGGCTATGGACGGTGTGACCGGGGAGATGTATTCCTCGAGGAAACAGCAGGAGCCCTTTGCCAGAAGCTATTTTATAGCAGACGGTGTGAAGGTATCAGCGCTCCTGGGGGATGCGGTCAGCGGAACCGAAGAGATCGCTTTCCTCGCTTCCGATGGGTACATCTGCTCCTTTAAGAAGGGGGCCGCGTATGTGAATCCATCCACCGAGCAGGCGATCGGACTCGATGGCGGCCGGTACTATTACGACGGATTCACCGAAACACCGACCAAGGAGGTCCCGGCGATCCTGAGCTGGGCATACGAGGACGAGAAGGGAGACAAGGACCAGCCGCCGGAGAAGAAGCCGACCGCGGTCAAAGATGTTGGCAAGCTTCGCCTGCTCGTCGGCCAGATGTCAAAGGAAGCCGGAGGCGATGGCGCGGACGACATGAACCAGCCTTTGTATAACGGCAACGAAAAAGAAGGCATAAACAGAATCCTCGTCGGGGATGCGGTCACGGAGAAAGTGCTGACCGTCGGATCCGAAGAATATACCAGGGCGGATGTCCTGCTGATGGATTTCGCGGAGAACAGTTACACCTACGAGACAAGCAAGAGCCCGGATCCGGTGACGGACTATGTCCGGGGCGTGCCTATGTCCGCACTGCTCGATGGATACGGTGAGAACGATATCGTCACGTTCGAGACCGTAGACAATTACCCGGTCGCGGCCAGCGGCTATACCGTGAAACAGCTCATCGAAAACGACTACATGCTGGGCTATGAGATGGGCGCCAGCGCCGCAGAGATGACCGGGCTTTATGATGCCGACAAGAACGACGCATCCATCTACGGTTTCTTCCGCCTGTACGGAAGTGATGAAAACGGCAAGCCGGCGAAATTCGTGAACAAGATCAGCATCACCTCTGCCGGAGGGATCGACTTCTCGAAGAGTAGCTATAAGCACATCACCAACGGCGGCATCACCGGGCAGGACAGCCCGTATAACATCGATGCTATCACCGGCGCGACCATGACCGTAGAAGGACCGGGAACGGTGACCAGCGTTCCGCTTTCCATCAAGGATATGGAGAACCAGAACGCGGGCTGCTACCGCGGAAATTACACGGACGTGCGGGGCGGCAAGGATACGGACCGCACGTATGAAGGCGTGGAGCTTTATCATCTGCTGCACAATATGGAAAAAGGCGATAACGGGATCAAACTGACGGAGGGGGCCTACAGGGTCAAGATCAAGAATCGGAACCGGCAGACCATCGCCCAGCTCACACTGGAGCAGATCGACCAGATGCACGCGGACGGGGATCCTGCGATCGTGGCATACGGAACCTCCTATACGGACGGGACGGGTATCCGGCCATTCGTTTTCGACCGGGCGACCGGAGCGAATGCGGAGCTTGGCAATGAGGACGGCTGCGTGAAGTTCGTCTACGACTTCAAGAAGTACGGAGGCAACGAATCCTACCGGACTTTCGGCAACATGGCCTATATCTACGTAGAGGAGGAGGCTGCCCCGGGCTATAAGCATGACAAAGAACCATACGATACGGCGGAGAATTCCCAGTATGTGCTGACCGTGACCGGTGAGGAGATCGGCCGGGAGGTCAACTTCAAGGTCGAAGACCTGGAGAAACTGGTGGAATATGATACCGACGGCAAAGTGAAGGACAACGGTTACGGCTGGCGGGACGAATACAGCCTGGCCAACTCCAGCTACTGGTATGTCAATGAATATGAGGGA
>JAFRLD010000077.1 GCA_017431395.1 Bacillota bacterium
GGAAAAGAGCTCTTCGAGGGCGGCCTGTTCAGAGGCGTCCATCGTAGTCTCCCGCACCTTCGGCGGAGCATCGTGATCATGATCATGCGCGCCATCATGGGTGTGCGCCAGATGCTGGTTGGAGCGGCCCATGCCGTAGATGAGCTCCAGGATATGTACAGCCTCGAAGCCATTCTTCTTCATGGCATTGCGGACATCGATGCTGCTGGTCAGGAACGGGATCTTCGAGACATCGGCAGGGTCGATCTCAGGCTGGGAAGTGCCAGCCTCGCCGCCATCCGCGCCATCCGCGCCATCTGCGCCAGCAGAACCAGTCCCGGTGCTCCCGGCTTCATACAGCACCGCCCCCATATTCTCCGCCAGTTCCCGGACCGCCGGTTCGAACCCGGCAGAGGTCTCTGCTCCACGCGAGGATGCACCGCCATGAGATACACCCCCGGCGCCGGACAGGTCCGGTTCCGAGATCCGGTAAAGCTCCCGGCTGCAGCCGCCGCTGATATTATGCGAGAGCATTTCATCATAGATCGAAACGACGGGGATCTCGGTCAGGATCCTGCGAAAGAACTTCATATCTTCGGGATTCGTGACGATCACGGTCGGTTTACCAAGGCTTCTCCAGCGGGTCAGGAGCCGTTCGGACCACTTCCGGTTCAGGAGAGGGTCCGCGCCTTCCCTGCCTTTGCAGAGAAAGATGGCCAGGTCGGGATGTTGGTGTCGAAGTGAATCGTACATCAAAACAACCAGCTCCGGTTCGGACTGGGCGAGCGCCAGACCCGGGAACAGGGCATATTCGCATTTATCCAAAGGCTGGCCCGTCGCAGGGTCCAGCGGCGCGCGTACGAGATACGCGGCTTCGTTCAGAAAATCACTGGTCATGAAAAGCCTCCTTATGCTTCTTCCGCGATCTCCCGGACCGCATCAAGGAAGGCATCGATCTCTTCAGAAGTAGTGAAGAGCCCCGGGCTGACCCGGACGGTGCCGTTCAGATCGAAAGTGCCGAGCATCCGGTGGGCGTCCGGTGCGCACTGAAGACCGGAGCGAACCGAAATGTTGTAATACGTTTCAAGGATCATGGCGACATCCGCGCAATCCATGTCCTCGATATTAAAGGATACGGCAGCAGCTCTGGGCGGGGTAAGGGGGCCATAGACGGTCACCTTCGGGATCGCCACCAGCCCGTCGATCAGGGTCTGCAGTGTCTTTTGCTCCTCGTGATAGATCGCGCTGACCGAGCGCTCCAGGATATAACGGGCGCCGGCGGCAAGACCTGCGATACCAACGGTATTGGGGGTTCCGGCCTCATAGTAATAGGGGAGCTGCTCCGGCTGCAGGCGGACTTCCGAGAACACGCCGGTCCCGCCGGAACGGATCGGGCGGGGTGAAACAGAAGGCGCCACATAAAGTGCTCCCGTCCCGGTCGGCCCTAATAAAGACTTGTGGCCCGGGAAAGCCAGAAGATCTATGTGCATCTTCTGAACATCGATAGGAATCGCGCCGGCTGACTGGGAGGCATCCACCATGAAGGGTATGCCGGCGTCATGACAGACTGCGCCGATCTCCTCGATCGGATTAAGAGCCCCGGTCACATTCGAAGCGTGCGTCACAACTACGAGTTTCGTCTCCGGCCGGATCGCCTCGCGGATCTTCTCGGGATCTGCCCCGCTTACCGGATCGGTCTCCACCTTCGTGACCGCGACCCCGGCGTCCTCCAGATAGGCCAGCGGCCGGGTCACGGCGTTGTGCTCCATCCGGCTCGTGATCACGTGATCACCGGCCGTGAGCATCCCCTGAAGTCCCAGATTGATCGCGTCCGTCGCATTCAGTGTGAAGATGATGCGTTTTGGTTCAGAGACATGAAAAAGCTGGGCCAAAGCGGCCCGTGCCTCATTGACATCCGTGGCTGCGGCCTTTGACTGTTCGGAGCTTCCGCGCCCGGGATTGCCTCCCCGGCGGATGGCGTCCGAAACCGCGTCATACACAGGCTCAGGCTTGGGCCAGGATGTTGCCGCGTTATCTAAATAAATCATAAAATAACTCCTTTTGCTTGCTCGGATATAGTATAGCATTTTTTCATAAACATGCATAGTATTAAGGAGATATCAGCGAATCCGATTATTCCGCCCGACATATTGAAAATTCAATTGTTGGCAGGACGATCATTCGGCAGTTTTTCCGGTTTTTGCGCTGATAAGTCAGTTGACGATAATCGTTCAAACTGATAAACTTTTTGTAAGTAATCAATCGCGAATAGTACACCCAGTACTAAGGAGGCAAGTTATGAATTTTAAGAAGATGACACTGAAGATCAACGGCGCGGACCGTATGTTCATCTGTAATCCGGAAAAGGATACTCTGGCGGACGTTATTCGCCGACTGGGACTGACCGGAACGAAGATCGGCTGCGGGACAGGCGTCTGCGGCGCATGCACCGTCATTCTGAACGGCAAGCTGGTCCGCTCCTGCATGAGAAAGATCTCGAAGGTGGAGGAGTACAGCGAAGTGACCACGATCGAAGGTATCGGACAGCCGAACTTCCTGCATCCGATTCAGGTCGCGTTCATGCATCACGGTGCGGTACAGTGCGGATTCTGTATCCCGGGCTTCATCGTATCGACTTACCAGCTTTTGCAGGAGAATCCGGATCCGACCAGAGAAGAGGTCAGGGACTGGTTCACTAAGAACAGGAACATCTGCCGCTGCACAGGCTATAAGCAGATCGTCGACTCCGTCATGCTGGCAGCTAAGTGCCTGCGCGGGGAGATCACGGTAGAAGACCTGAAGATCCCGGAAGCAGCACCTGGCGAACAGTACGGCAAACCGCTCCTGCGTCCGTGCAACCTGGCCAGAGTCTGCGGCGTAGAGGACTACGGTGATGACATCGAGCTGAAGATGCCGGAAGGCACCCTGCACGCGGTCATGGTACAGCCGAGAGTCACCTTCCACGCGAAGATCCTGAGCATCAATACCGAAGAAGCGGAGAAGATGCCGGGCGTTTACAAGATCGTAACAGCGAAGGATGTCAAGGAAGCCGGATGCGACAACCGCGTAGCGTTCTTCAGCTTCTCACCGAGAACACTGGCGACCGAGAAGTCCCACTATGTCATTGCGGATGAGAAGATCATGAACTACGGCGACTGCATCGCGGTAGCGGTAGCGGATACCAAGCAGCACGCTAGAGAAGCAGCAGCGAAGGTCACCTTCGAATATGAGCAGCTGCCGGAATACAGAAATTATCTGGATGCAGTCAAGCCGGATGCCATCCGGATCCACGACGACCATCCGAACATGTGGTGCGTCCAGCCGACCATCAAGGGTGCGGGACACGACACGGACAAGCTGTTCGAGACAGCACCGTACGTGGTAGAGGGAAGCTTCTACTCCCAGAGAGAGCCGCACGGGCAGATCGAATCCGATACGATCCAGGCATACTTTGACGCGGACGGGATTCTTTGCGTCCACTGCAAGGCCATGGCCATCGGTGCTCACCTGACCGACATCTCGGAAGCTACAGGCATTCCGGAAGAGAAGATCCGTGTCATCGCGAACCCGACGGGAGCATCCTTCGGATGGTCCACCTTCGGACAGTCCTATGCGCTGGCAGCGGAAGTCTGCATGGCATGCGACAACATGCCGGTAGCCGTCTCCATGACTTATCAGGAGCACGTCGCTTATACCGGTAAGCGTGCTCCGTCCTTCTCCAACTCCAGACTTGCCTGCGACGAAAACGGCAAGATCATCGCGGCGGAATGGGATTTCGGTCTCGACCACGGCTCCTACAACGAGCTGGGTGATGACCTGACCTGGAGACCGGCGAGATTCACCTACTTCCCATACAATGTACCGAACGTCAAGGGCCTGGCCAGAGTCGCGGCGACGAACCACAACTACGGTACCGCCTACAGAGGCTACGGTTCCCCGCAGTCCTACACATGCTCCGAAGCCATGATGGATATGATGGCAGAGAAAATCGGCATGGATCCGTTCGATATCCGCTACATCAACATCGCTCGGCCGGGTGATCTGAACGTCAACAGCAAGCCGTTCAGAGAGTACCCGATGGAAGGCATGATGGATAAGCTGAAACCGATCTATGAAGATGCCAAGAAAGAAGTGGCCGAGTGGAACGAGACCCACGAAGACGTCAGAAAGGGCGTCGGTATCGCATGGGGCGGCTACAACGTTACCGAGGGCGCGGCAGACCAGTGCACGCTGGGGATCGAGCTGGCGCCGGGCGGCAAGTTCATCAAGTACGATACCTGGCAGGATGTCGGCCAGGGTGGCGATGTCGGTTCTCTGATCGTCACGCTGGAAGCGCTGAAGGAATTCGGCGTCACCTCGAAGGATATCATCCTGCGGCAGAACGACAGCGTCTATGGAGTCGACTCCGGATCCTCCGCATCTTCCCGCCAGCACTACATGAACAGTAAGGCACTGGTCATGGCAGTGGATAAGCTGAAGGAAGCTATGCGCAAGCCGGATGGCACCTACCGGACCTACGAAGAGATGGTGGCGGAAGGCATCCCGACCAGATACGATGCACAGTACACCAACTCCGATGACAGCACGCTGTCCGACCTGAACCCGGATACAGGTGTTGGTGAGCCGACCCCGGCATTCACCTACTCCCTGTACATGGCGATCGTCGAAGTCGATATGAAGACCGGCAAGACCAAGGTCGACAAGATCGTCGGCATCGATGATGTTGGCGTGATCGGTAACCCGGTATGCCTGGACGGACAGGCTTACAGCGGCATCGCTCACTCCATCGGATATGCTCTCTATGAGGACTACGACGATGTCAAGAAACACAACAACCTGGCCGGCATGGGCATCGCAACAGCGAACATGCTGCCGGATGACATCGAGCTGATCCACATGTGCACCCCGAGAGACACCAACCCGTTCGGTTCCTCCGGCGGATCCGAAGCATTCCAGTCCGGTGACCACATGGCAGTCATCAACGCGATCAACAACGCGACCGGCGTAAGGATCCACGAGCTGCCGGCACGGCCTGAGAAGATCAAGGCGGGCATCGAGGCACTGGCTAAGGGCGAGCCGAACCCGAACGTACCGGAGAAGTACTTCCTCGGCTCCGACTTCCAGGAGACCATGGAGGACATCCGCAAGAATCCGTGCATCACGGACGAAGAGTAGCCGAAAGTAGAGTGGAGACTACCTTCAAAATATGATAAAATGAATGCAGGGAAGCCGCAGGTGGTTTCCCTGCATTTTGTCAGACAGGAAAGAAGGAAACCAATGCAAGTCGGAAGATATCACAGACAGGAGATCTTCTATCCCATAGGGAAAGAAGGCCAGGAGAAACTGGCGGCCGGTCGGGTCTGCATCATCGGGATCGGGGCGCTTGGCGGTTCGGTGGCGGCGATGCTGGCGCAGGCAGGCGTCGGGTACCTCAGGCTCATCGACCGCGACATCGTAGAGCTCACGAATCTCCAAAGGCAGGTCTTATTTACCGAACAAGACGTGGAGGATCAGGTGCCGAAGGCGGAAGCGGCCCGGGAACATCTGTCCCGGATGAATTCCGAGATCGAGATCGATGCCAGGATCATCGACGCCAACCCGTATAACATAGAGAAGCTGATCACGGACGTGGATGTGGTCGTGGACGGGCTCGACAATCTGGAGACCAGGTACCTGCTCAACGAGGCCTGCCAGAAGAATGGGATCAAGTACGTCTACGGCGGCGTCGTGGGCAGCGGCGGTATGGTCATGAACGTATTGCCGGGAGATGGCCCCTGCCTGGAGTGCCTGCTCGGTCCGCTGCCGGAGGAGGGCTCCTATGATACCTGCGATACCGTCGGGGTCATCAGCCCGATCACCAACATCGTAGCTTCCTATGAGGCGGCAGAGGCTATGAAGATCCTGATCGGATCGGAATCCCTGCTGCATCAGGCGATCTCCGTGGACGCCTGGGACAGCTACACGGAGTTCTTCGATGTGGATCAGGATCCTGAGTGTCCGGTCTGCGGTAAGCACCAGTATACGAGGCTGGAGCACCGGCAGAAGACCTATTCGGCCAGCCTTTGCGGGCACGATGCTTACCAGATCACCCCGGAGGATGATGGATCGTTTAATTACGATGCGGTCGTAGCGGCCTTAGAACAGGAAGGTACCGTCGAGAAGAAAAAATTCTTCACGACTTTCGTCAATGATGAAGCAGACCTCAAGCTTTTTCCGGACGGACGTGCTATAATAAACCATGTGGCCAGCGGTGAAGCGGCCCAGGAGGTATTCGCGAAATACATCGATCGGCAGGAGCGGTAATATGAAGATAAAGATATTATTCAATGGGCCCGTCCGTCAGCTCAACGGCTGGAAGAACGTGGCCAACATCGAACTTCCGGATGGATCGACAGGAAATGATCTCTGCGATTATTTCAATATCATTCCGGGCAAGACCAGACTTTATGGTTTCCTGATCCGGGACGGCAAGAAGATCAAGGAAGAAGAAGAACTCCACGACGGAGACACCATTAAAGTTAACGGCAAGACATCAGGAGGTTGATATGGCGATTTTAAGACCCGGCGGTCTGGAACTGACGGACAGGGGGATGGAACTGGCAGAGTTTTCGAAGGGCAGCCGGATCCTGGATGTCGGATGCGGGGAAGGCGACAGCGTCGCGCATCTGAATGAGGATCTCGGGATGGACGCGGAAGGGATCGATATGAATCTCGTCCGGATCTCGGACGCTAAGGAACAGCATCCGGGGATCAATGTCAATTTCGGGGACGGGGAGTTCCTGGACGCCTATATGTCATTCACTTTTGATGGGGTCCTGATGGAGGGGTCCCTCTCCCAGATCAATATGCCGGATGAAGCCCTGCATGAGGCCTACTGTGTGATGAAAAAAGGCGGCAAGCTGATCATCAGCGATCTCTATGAGATCGACCCGGACCCGCAGCAGATGAAGGCCGTCCGGATCGAGGCGGACCGGCAGGCCCGGATGCCTCACAAGGAGGGAGAATGCGAAGACCGCGGGCTGAAGTTCACGGACTTCCGGTTCGAGGGAGCGTTCTATGAGGAACCCCTGCGCCGCATGATCGAGGAAGTCGGATTCAAGATCACGGGATTTGAGGATCATTCGGAGAATGCAGAGGAGTTCTTCGAGTATTTCCCGCATCTTAACACAGAGTCCGGCGGCAGGAAGCGCCGCATTGGCTATTTCCTGCTGACGGCGGAGAAGCCGGGGAAATAACAACATAGCGAGCAATAATAAAAAAGGACCGTTCATCGAGTTGAACGGTCCTTTCTCTATGGACTAAGGTGTGTCCAGCCTTTGCATGAAAGGCTTACTTACGGATCTTGTCTCTGTAGTTGAGGTACTGGTCCGCCTGATCCGGCTTCCAGCGGACGCCCTCAGCACCCAGCTCGCCGAATTCGATGTCATCCGGCAGGGTCGGGGACATCGGATTGTCCTTGATCTGCTTCACTGCATCGTACAGGTCAGAACCGAGGAAGTACTTCTCCGGCTTGTTCGGGTTCGGTTTGCCTTCGGCCTTGGCCTTGATACCAGCCAGGACTTTTTCCTTGCTTGCCGGCAGCTCGTAGATACGGACGCCGACCGCGTTGTTGATGGCGTTGATGACAGCCATGTGGTCAGAGGACTGGAATGCCTCGGACGCTCCGGAGGAACCGAACGGACCACGCGGATCTTCGCCGTCAATGTGGATGTAGTTGAAGTTCGGATAGTCCGGGACGTCCTTGATGTACGGCATGCCGGCAGCAGCCATGTTCCAGTGTTTCTTGACGTCTTCGTAGTTCTCGGAGAGAGCGAAGCCGATCGCGTGGGACATACCGCCGTAGATCTGGCCTTCGACCGCCTGGATGTTGCCCGGCTTGCCGATCCACTCGACGCAGGTCATGCCTGTGCACTGGGTCTTACCGGTAGCGACTTCTACGTCAACGGTCGCCAGGAACAGAGCGTAGGTATAAGTATAGGTCGGGTTGCCTGTTCCATCGTTCGGATCGAGGTCATAGAAGTAGTTGTATTCATCGATGGTCGCCCAGTCGCCGGGGTATCTTGTCGGCAGGCCTTCGGCTACCATTTCGTCATAGGTTCTGTAGGTCCCGTCTTCTTTTCTCATGGCATCGGCGATGTTCTTCGCGGCCACGATGGAAGCCTTGCCGTTCGCGTAGTGGGATCTGGAACCGGCGGACTCACCCGTGTTCGGGCAGTACTTGGAGTCATCCTGGACCAGCTTGATGTCGTCCGGTGTGATGTTCGGGAAGTACGGCTTCAGGGCTTCCAGTGTACAGATCAGAGATCCCTGGTCACCGCCCTGGCCCTGATCCTGCCAGGTGTCGTATTTTCTGAACGTGCCATCCGGCATCAGCTCGATCGCCACGTGGGATTCATCGATGCCGCCCAGGCCGACATTGTAGCCGCCCCATGCGATGCCGACGCCCTTCTTGACGTCTTCGTGCTCCTTGTTCCAGGCTTCTGCTTCCGCCTTCTTCTCGTCATAGACCGGTTTCAGCTTATCCATCATCTCTTCCATCGGATAGTGGAGATACGGCAGCTGGTTGACGTTGGTGTCTTCCGGTGTCCGTGCGATGTTGATGTATCTGAAGTCGAACGGATCGATCCCGGCTTTTTCGGCCAGCATATCGACGATCGCTTCGGAGCAGGTGTAAGCCTGTGGTGCGCCGTAGCCTCTGTAGGCGGTGGTCCATACGTGGTTGCAGAGCGCCGCTCTGTTCATGCCGACTGCATTCGGAATGTAGTACGGGTAGAACATGAATCTGGAGGTCTTGGTCAGCTTGTCATCACCGAAGTCGGCGAAGCAGCCTGCGTCAAGTCCGCAATCCCATTCGCCGGCGATGAACTTGCCGTTCTCATCACAGGCCAGACGCGCGTTCCAATAGGACGGGGAGCGCTTGCCGGTGACAGCCATGAACTGCTTGTAATCCATGGACAGGGAGCATGGCATCTTGGTGACCATGGTGGCGTATGCGCAAAGTGTCCAGTTATGCGCGTTCATCGCCCATCCGAAGGAACCGCCGGTCGGGTTCTCGATCAGGCGGATCTCCGTTTCGGAATCTAGACCCAGTGCGTTAGCCATCTCGTCCTTGTCCCAGTAGAGGGTCATGGTCTTGCAGTGGACGCACAGCTTGTTGTCTTCGTCATAATAGGTCTGTGCCACATCGCCCTCGATGGACATGTGCGGCTCTCTGGAGGAGTAGAAGGAACCTTCCACGGAGAAAGGCGCGTTCTCGATCATCTCCGGAACCTTCTCGTCATCGCCCTTCAGGACCGGCAGGTGGCAGTAGGTGTTCGGCGCATATGTATCCGGCATCCAGTCGTATAACTGCTTGGCTGTCGGAGCGACCGCTTCCAGATAGTTCATGTAGGCTTCCAGTTCTTCGATCTCGACCTTGACCTTGTCAGCTGCAGCCTTGGCGTGATCTCTGGTGTCTGCGACCACCAGGGCGACTACATCGCCGTACCAGGTGATCTCATCCTCTGCCAGGATGTGGTGGTGCTCCTGCAGCTCCACGGTTCTTTCGGAGAATCCGAAAGCCATGAAGTGGTTCTTGCAGCCCAGCTCTTTGACGTCCTTGGCCGTGATGACCTTGACGACGCCCGGCATCTTCTCTGCTTCTTCGAAGTCGATCTTCTTGATCTTCGCGTGATGGGTGATCCTCGGCATGACCATCTCGACCTTCAGGGTCTCTGCCGGCATGTGCAGCTCGATGTCATCACCGTAGTCGCAGACACCGCAGGCCTTCGGCAGGGCGTTGGGTCTCTCCAGCGGCTTGCCGTAGAAGTTGCCGATGTCCTTGGTCCAGTCGTATCTGTAGTCCTCCACGGTCTTCTCGCCGCGCATGATCGCCGCCGCCGCCATGACTGCGTCTACGATCTGCTTGTAGCCGGTACATCTGCAGACGTTGCGGTGCTTATGGAACCAGTCTCTGACTTCCTCTCTCGTGGGATCGGGATTCTCCTGCAAAAGCTGGTAAGAGGATACGATGAAGCCCGGTACGCAGTAACCGCACTGCACCGCGCCCATCGCGACCCACATGGACTGCAGGGGATGGGGGTAGTTCACGCTGCCGATACCCTCGACAGTGGTGACCTTCCGGTATTCCTCCATCTTGGACATCTTCTGCATGCAGGAGCGGACGACCTTGCCGTCAACGATGACGGAGCAGGCACCGCAGGCACCCATACCGCAGCCGATCTTGGTTCCGGTCAGGCCCAGGCGACGCAAAACATCTGCCAAGGTATCCTTGGCAGGATCACAGATGAACATCCGGTCAGCGCCGTTGATGTTCAACGTCATCTTTTTGAGATTCATTTTTTCCTCCGATTGATTTTTAAC
>JAFRLD010000078.1 GCA_017431395.1 Bacillota bacterium
CGCAGAGGGTGATCCGGCATGACGACCGGCCTGATCTTCACCTGCATCGTGATCCTCGTCACGGGAGCCCTGCTCGCGTGGTACGTATCCATCGACGATTTCGATGGCATGTGGGTCAGCATTGGCGTGATGGAGGGAGATCATCTGGTTCCTTTTGCCGGAGGCGCGCTCAGCTACACCCTGAGCTTTGATGAAGGGAACGTCGTATATTTTATTGGGGATGAACAGCTTCCGGTGACCCGTTCCGGTCGCCGGCTCCAGGTGGAACTGGCGGCTCAAATCTGCATCGATTACAAAATCGAGATCCAGGAAGGCCACCTCGTGATGACGGATCCCCACGGCATGAGAATGGTATTTGAGAAGGTAGAAGAAGACGATGAACGATGACAGGCTTCTGCTCGCCCAGCTGGAGGACAAGGCAACTCAGGCAGAAGACAGATACATGATCACCTCCGGAGACTTTCTGGACAGCCATCAGAGAAAGCTGGCGGAGGACTTCGCCCGGAGCCGGAGTTTCGGCGTCCGGGTCTCTTTTTATGGTGGCTATGAGGATGCCGAGCGCTGTCTGCCGGTGTTCCTGCCGGAGTACGCCTCTTCAGAGGATCTGCCGGAGCTCCTTCGGGTCATCCGTGTTTCCGTGCCGAAAGGTGGCCGCCGCCTGACCCATCGCGATTACCTTGGCTCGGTCCTGTCTCTCGGGATAGACCGGGAGGTGACCGGAGACATCCTGGTTCGCGACGAGACTTCAGAGCTTGGCCCCGGGGCGGACATCATCGTAGAAGCCGGCATCGCGGATTTCATCTGCATGAATTATGCAAAGGCTGGCCACACCTATCTGACCACCGAGATCCTCCCCGTCACAGAGCTCCACATCGGAGAGATCAGAACAACTTCCTGCCATGATACCGTGGCTTCCCTTCGCCTTGACAGCATCGTCGCCTCCGCCTTCCGCATGTCCCGCGCCAAGGCCGCCGAGGCCATCCATCGCGGCCTGGTCTCAGTGAACAGCATGGAAGCGCTGAAGCCGGACCAGCCTTTGCAGGAAAAAGACAAGGTCGTCCTCCGCGGCAAAGGCAGGATGATCCTCTCTGAGATCGGGGGCAACAGCAGGAAGGACCGGATCCGGGTCACATATACTATGTTTCGGTAGGGGGGCGGTAAGGTTGCTGCGGCAGGCGTTAAAGTATAACATTATATGCAATTATATGTCATTCTTATGGCGGTTAGGTGTCACTAATCTGGTAAAACGAAAGGATTATTGCACACTCGGAACAATAATCATTGAAATAAGACGGTTAGTGATTCCTAACAGACAGCATTGTGATGCTGAAGGCTGAAATAACAAGTAATTTCAGGAAAAATACCCAAATATTAACACGAAAAATTCCTACATATGACAAAATATAACATTATATCCCATTTTCCGTTAGGTTAGGAGTGACTAATCCGGAAAAATGAAGGTCTTTTGCGCAGGGGGGTGCACTAAACTCCGAAAGAAGGCGGTTAGTGAATCCTAACCGGCATCGTTGCGATAGTATAGTTGCGATAGTATAGTCGCGATACTATAGTATCGATACTGTAGGCGACGGCATTCGAAGTATGCCAGATCAAAACTTCGGTTGACAAGGGTGGCCTGATTCATGTATAATACGATTCGGTGCTGAAAAAGACACCACTTGCGCCATTAGCTCAATTGGATAGAGTAACGCACTACGAATGCGGAGGTTTGGGGTTCGAGTCCCTAATGGCGCGCCAAATGAAAGCAGGTCCGAAGGACCTGTTTTCATTTGGTCGGGAGAGAGAACGGAGGGACTCGAACCCGAAAGGGCCGGAGCGTAAGCAGAACAGTCCGGTGGACTGTTCTGTAGCGAGGGGTCCAAGCGGACCGCGGAGGGGACGCGCAGGACGGCAGCGAAGCTGCGAAGTCCCTAATGGCGCGCCAAATGAAAGCAGGTCCGAAGGGCCTGTTTTCATTTGGTCGGGAGAGAGAACGGAGGGACTCGAACCCGAAAGGGCCGGAGCGTTGGTCTTGATACATTCACGAAAGGAACGACAACACGATGAGAAGCAATCTTGGGATCTGTTTTGTGGTAGGTTTCGCATTGTTTTCAATGCTCTTCGGATCAGGCAATCTGATTTTCCCGCCGGAGATAGGGATCACGGGCGGGACACATTGGTATGAGGGGTATATAGCGTATTTTCTGGCGGATGCGGCCCTCGGGATATGCAGTGTGTTCGCGATGTTGAAGGTGGACGGGGATCTGAACCGGCTGACCGGAACGATCGGGCGCAGATGTTCCGGGCTCGTCAATGCGATAGGGATCATCTGCATTGGACCGCTGCTCGCGATTCCGAGAAATGCAGCGGTAACATTTGAGATGGGGGTCGCGCCGCTGCTGGGGATCGATCCGGAGAGCCGGATCCTGCGGCTGGTGTTCTCACTCATATTCTTCGGGATCGTCATTCTGCTGACGATCCGCCC
>JAFRLD010000079.1 GCA_017431395.1 Bacillota bacterium
CCATGTCATATCCCGCGAACTTCAGCCGTATACCGGCGTGTCCGCCGATAGAGCAGTCGTTCATGGTCCCCGTCGCCGGAGACTTGGCCGCTACGGACAGTTTGCCGGAGCACGGGATCGGTGTTCCGGTCATCGGGCCCGTGGTCAGATACAGATTGTTCTCGGGTCCGAGCGGATCGATGCCGGGCTTCATGTCTTCGTACATGTAGCGGATAGCCAGTCCCTTCGATCCGACGTATTTCTCAGCAAACTCCATGTTCAGGGGTTCGGTTCTGGTTTCCTGTTTCGTACAGTCGATGCGCAGCACCTTGTTCTGATATGCAGACATAATCATGAATGCCACCTCCTATTCAAACGTCAGGGCGCCGTGCGGACAAGCCTTGACACAGTTCGGATCGCCTTCGCAGGTATCGCAGATGTAAGCGAACTTATCGCGGATCTGCACCACATGCTTCGGGCACTTCTTCGCGCACAGACCGCAGCCTTTGCACTTCTCAGGATCCACGCGGATCCATCCCTGATCCATATCGATCGCCTCGAACGGGCACGCTTTCATGCACATGCCGCAAAGAATGCAGTAATTATCGATGTACTTCAATGATCCATCATCATAGCAGGTCTCGATCGCGATCCGCGCCTTCGAAGGGATGTATTCACCCTCCTTATAAGCGGAGCAGACCTGAGAACACAGCTGGCACCCGATGCAGAGCGCCTTCTTGAATTTCAAACGTTTTGTCGCCATAGTCATTCCCCCATAAAAACAAAAAAGCAAAGGCAAACCTAACGGTCTCCTTTGCAAGCTGGCGGGCTCCGGGATCACTCCCGAAACCTATCGCTCTGACCGGCACGCCGCGCGTGTCGAGAAAGAGTCGGAGTCTCTCAAATAATTATACGGTATATCCCTGTTAATAGCAAAACATTTTTTGCCAAGTACCTCAAATAATCAGTCCTCAAGCTCGATCCGCTCCACCATCCGCACCCAGTAGGCGGAATCCGAATCCGGGATGATGATCCGCACAGGCGCATCCTCTTCCCCCAGGGGCTCTCCGCCGATCCCGAAGGCCAGGATGACCTCCTCGGTCTCGAGCACGTCCGGTCCCAGCTTCGCATCATACTCATCCTTCGCGTAGATATGCACCTTCTGTACATCGCTCTGCTTCATCCCGAACTGCTGCAGCACGGTATCCAGCGTCGGCCCGGTCGCCCGCACCTTGCCGATCTTGTCGCTGGTGCTCTCGCAGGTCTTCGTGACGCAGTCCATCGCTTTCAGGTCAGCGATCGTCAGAGTGATATCCTCATCGGTGATCCCGGACAGGGTGATCGTCTCATCCGCGCAGCCGGAGATATCGATATCATCTATCCCGCAGCCGCTCATGCAAAGGCTGGTCAGCCCCAGGATCAGGGCCAGTAAGACTGCTGCCACAGTGTTAATCTTCGACCACATAATATTTCCCCGTCTTCGGATCCTGATAGACCCGTCCCATATCCTTAAGCTCCTCCGTCACCTCGGCGTCCTCCTCGACCGGCTGTCCGATGTTCTCCACTTCGTACCGAACCTCCTGCTTCGTGATCTCGCCGGTCTCGCTGACGTTCACGTTCCAGCTGATGATCAGCGCCAGAAGCAGGCCGCAGGCGAAGACCAGCATGGCATCCGCCATGTTCCCGACGCCCTCCATGGGGCTGAAATCCTCTGAGATCTGCCTCATCCGGAAGCTCTTATTGCTGTCCATCTTCATCTGTCCATCGCCTCCTGTGCGTTCTTTTGCTGCTGCAGCTGTTTATAGATCTTTTTTCTCTCCGCCTGCTGTACGGTCAGGATGGTCTCCATGATCGTCTGCGTCCAGGACATGTACTGCTCGTACCAGCCTTTGCGTACCCCTGAGATAAAGTAGGAGACCGCGCCGCTGACCAGGCCCGCGATGGTCGTATCGAAAGCGATCATCAGGGAATCCGACAGGGTCTTGGTATCCCCCTGCCCCAGCGCGATCAGGCCAGGGCCCAGCGGGATCAGCGTACCCATCAGGCCGAACATCGGAGCGATCCTGGCGACCAGGTCCGTCACCTTCACGATCCGCCGGTAGCGGTATTCCTCATCCGCAGCGATCTGCCGTGCCAATGCCTCCCGCAGATCATCCGGAAGCGCTGTCCTCTTCACCACTTCCTGATAGCCCTTTTTCTGCCGGGGCAGCAGGCCGGAGTTATCAATGATCTTCTGTACCTCCTGGATGCTCTTGCCGTGAAGGGAATCCACCAGCTCTGGTATGCTGACCTTTAGCACGCGCCGCTCGGTGAACGCTTCCACGATAAAACCTCCCAGCATGACTATGGTCAGCAGGATCAGCAGAAGCAGTATGATGACGGTTGGGATCTGCAGCGACTCGGCTACCATCCGCAATGTGTCGATTACTACGCTGGACATTATCTAATATACCTCCTGTTATCGTTTCCATCCTTTCATGATCTCCCGGAATCTCCGGAACCGGTGGATCCCGCCGGCACCGCAGGCTGCGATCGCAGTGAGCGAAACGCCTGCCGCTGCTCCCGGATGATGTGTATCCTGTTCCTCAAGGGCGGCCGAGGACTCATCCATGGCCCGTTCCTCTGCCGCTTCAGGTGGCTCCTCTTCGACCTTGCCGCCCAGGCTGATCTCCCGCAGACGCACCTTCGGCTTCGACGGCTCTTCCGGCTGGCTCACCTGCGTGGTCCGGCGCTCCTGTCCAGCCTGCCTGGTGGTCGTCTCAGCGGTCTTCCTTGTTTCCTTCGTCTGCTTCGTTACCTCCGGCTCCTGGTTTTTCTTCTCCGGTTTGCCGGTCCCGTTTATGGTCACGGAAGCGCTCATCCCGTTGGCTGCGGTCACGGTGATCGTCACGGTACCCGCCTTGAGGATGGTGACGTTGCCTTCGCTGTCGACCTTCGCGATGGAAGGATCGCTGCTGGACCAGGTCAGCTTGCCGAGCGCCTTGCCGTAATCCTCCGCGAACAGCTTATCCCCGTCCACATGGATCTGCAGCTTCGTGACGCTTCCGACTTTAAGGTCTGTATCCACCGGGTCGATCCCGATCCCCGCGACCGGGGAGCCCGATAGTGTCACATCCATTCCGTAAATGCTGTGGACGGAATCCATGGAGGAGACATCCCCTCCGTCCTGGCCCGGCCGGGTCTGGACCCCTTCCATCAGCGGGCTTTGGCCCATGCAGAAGCGAAAGGTGTCTTTCGTTCCCATAGACAGGTCCGCCGCG
>JAFRLD010000080.1 GCA_017431395.1 Bacillota bacterium
CCAGCCCGAGCAGAAAGATCCGGTTCCGTCCGGTTTTGTCCGCCAGCTTGCCAAATGGAACGGAAAGCCCGCAAGTGGTCAGCGCGTAGACGGTGATGATCCATCCGATGCTTCCGGCGCTGATCTCAAGGTCTGCGCTGATCGAGGGCACGACGATATTGATCGCACTGCCAAGGAACGCGGAGCAGAACGAGGTCAGGATGACGATGCGGGTGATCGTGCGGCTGCGTTTGATGTCAGATTCTGTTCGGTCCGGCTTCATGAATTGGGTCCTCCTGAGCTTAAGTATAATCCAGCCCAGGATCCGGCACAAAGGTTTTTTGCAGGGACGGGGCCAGCCTTTGCGCGCGGGCCAGCCTTTGTGTTATACTGGATGGCAGTAGATTTACAGGAAAGAGAGTGTAGACGATTCATGGATGTGAAGACGATCGAATTAAAGAAAACGATCCTGGAGGATAACGACCGGGATGCGGATGTGCTGAGAGAGCAGCTCGCGCAGCAGAAGACATATTATATGAACGTGATGTCCTCCCCCGGATCGGGCAAGACGACGACGCTGATCCGGACGATCCGGCAGCTGAAGGCCCGTGCGGAGGCGCAGGGGATGCCGGAACTTCGCATAGGCGTGATGGAAGCCGATATCGACAGCGATGTCGATGCGAAGACGATCCTTCAGGAGACGGGCGTTCCCGCGGTGCAGCTGCATACGGGCGGTATGTGCCATCTGGACGCGGACATGTCCCGGCAGGGCCTTAAGGAGATCGGCTCCGGAGACCTGGACCTGGTGTTCCTGGAGAATGTGGGGAATCTGGTCTGCCCGGCGGAGTTCGATACCGGTGCGGTAAAAAGCGTCGTGATCCTGTCGGTGCCGGAGGGGGATGACAAGCCTCTGAAGTACCCGCTGATGTTCCAGGAGGTGGACGTCGTCCTGGTGAATAAGATCGACGCTGCTCCGGCTTTTGATTTTGACCGGGAGCGGTTTTTGAAGAACCTGGCCGACTGCAATCCTTCGGCTCCGGTATTCTTCATTTCGGCGGCGACCGGAGAAGGTGCGGAGGAATGGTGCGCATGGCTCGATGAGGAAGTGCGCGGATATCTGGCTGAGGAAGCCGAGGGGAGGCAGTGATGGCAGTTAAGGTGATCGATGTCAAAGTAGGCATTTTTGATGAAAATAACCGGATCGCGGATGAGGTCCGGGAAGCGAACCGGCAAAAGGGGACGTTCATGATCAATATCATGGCTTCTCCGGGAGCCGGCAAGACGACGACGCTGCTTCGGACGATCGACATGCTCCGGGAGGAGTTCCGGATCGGCGTGCTGGAGGCGGATATCGAAGCGAGTGTGGACGCGGAAAAGATGGAGTCGGCCGGTGTGAAGTCGATCCAGGTGCATACCGGAGGGGAATGCGCGATGGATGCATCGATGGTGCAGCAGGCCCTGGCCCAGTTTGATACGGGAGATCTTGATCTGCTGTTCATGGAGAACGTGGGAAATCTGGTCTGCACGGCGGAGCAGGATACGGGCGCGGATGTGAACGTGGAGATCCTGTCACTTCCGGAGGGCGATGATAAACCGCTGAAATACCCCCTGATGTTCACCGTCTGCCAGTGCGTCCTGATCAACAAGACAGATACGAGAGAATGGTTCGCGTTTGACGACGAAGCGGTCAGGGAACGGATCCTGAAGCTCAACCCGGAGGCGAAGATCATCTTCGTTTCCGCCAAGACAGGGGAAGGCTTCGATGAATGGACCGATTGGATCCGGGAGCGTGCAAAGGCTGGGCAAAGACTGGATAGATAAACGAAGGAGAAGACCTGTGACCAAAGAGAAAACTTACCGGATCCTGACGATCAATCCGGGATCGACATCGACTAAGATCGCCGTTTTCGAAGACGAGAAAGAACTGTTTGGGGAGACCCTGAGGCATAGTGCAGAAGAACTCGGCCAGTATGAGAGCCTGGCGGATCAGGAGACCTTTCGCAGGAATCTGGTGCTCGAAGCTCTGGAGGAGCACGGGGTCACGATCGGGAGCATACATGCGGTCTGCTGCAGAGGAGGGCTCCTGAGACCGATCCCAAGCGGAACGTATCAAATAAACAAGGCTATGGTGGATGACTGCAGGGACGGAGTGCTCGGCAATCATGCCAGCAATCTGGGAGCATTGATCGGAGATCAGCTGCAGAAAGAGACCGGGACCCCGGCGTTCGTGGTCGACCCGCCTTCTGTGGATGAGCTCTCGGTAAGCGCCCGCTATTCCGGGCATCCCCTTATCCGGCGCACCAGCCTGTTTCATGCGCTGAATCAAAAGGCCGTCGCCAGAAGATATGCCCTGGAGATTGGCTCCAAATATGAGGAACTGAATCTGGTGGTCTGCCATATGGGCGGAGGAGTATCGGTCGGAGCCCATGTACAGGGCCGCGTCGTCGATACCGAAAACGCTTTCGGAGGCGAGGGCCCGTTCACGCCGGGCCGGGCCGGGAGCATGCCCGTAAACGAGATCATCTGGCTCTGCTTCAGCGGCAAATATACCCAGGACGAGATCCTGGATATGATGACCAAAGAAGGCGGGATGTATGCCTATGCCGGGACCACCAGCGTTCAGGAGGTGCAGCGCCGGGCAAAGGATGGAGAGAAAGAGATGCAGGACCTGCTTGAGGCATTCTGCTACCAGGTGGCGAAGGAGATCGGCGGAATGGCTTCCGCGTTGGAAGGCAAGGTAGATCAGATCATCCTGACCGGCGGGATCGCCTATAGCGAGACGGTGACGGAAGAGCTGCGAAGACGCATCGGATGGATCGCGCCTGTGACCGTCTATCCCGGGGAGGATGAGATGCTTTCGCTGGCGCAGGGAGCGCTCCGGGTGGTTAGAGGAGAAGAAGTGGCTAAGGAGTATAGGGTGTAGGGGCCCTGTGCGGGTATTATGATTGTGAAATAGTGGCAGGTTCGTATGGCCTGCCTTTTTCTGTGCGGCGAGACTCCCGCCGCCAGTACCGTCGCTACGTCCTCGTCGCAGGCGATCAGTGACGCTCGTTTAGGGCGAATCGAGACCCGAACAAACTCGCTCCGCTCAGGCAGTGTTCGAGTCCCGTCGATTCGCTCCGCTCTCTCGCTTCTGATCGCGGCTGCTCCTGCGGAATCGCTCCGGCGCTGGCGGCGGCCCCTCG
>JAFRLD010000081.1 GCA_017431395.1 Bacillota bacterium
ATCCCGGTCGAAAAGATCAATGAAGATGTCCTGGAGGAAAAAGGACTTACAGCCACCCTGTAAAGCCCGAAGGTCGTGTCCATCAAGATCAGAGGTGCCCGTTCCGACATCAGTGAGGCCAAAGAAAGCGGCGTAAAAGCGACCGTGGATGTGTCCAACTGCGAGTATGGGGAGAACGAAGCAAGTATCCGGATCCGGTTCTCAGAGGGAGTATCCGGGATCAAGATAGAAGATATGTCAGAAAGGACGGCAGTCTTTACAGTTAAATAGTAGTTAGTGAAAGGAGTAAACAGCAATGGGAAAATTCTTTTTAGTCATTTTGATCATCATCGTATTGATCGTAATTTGGCTCATTTCCACGTATAACGGTCTCGTCAGAAGCCGCAATACCGTCGACGAGGCTTTCTCGACCATGGACGTCTATCTCAAGAAGAGATTTGACCTCATCCCGAATCTGGTCGAAGCAGTCAAAGCTTACGCAGCACACGAGAAGGAGACCCTGCAGGCCGTGATCGCAGCCCGCAGCCAGGTACAGACCGCCGGGACACAGGAAGCCCGTCTCGAAGCAGAGAATGCCCTGTCCGGCACACTGAAATCCCTCTTCGCTGTCGCGGAAGCTTATCCGGACCTTAAGGCAAACGCCGGATTCCTCGATCTGCAGCAGCAGCTCAAGAAGGTCGAAGAAGATATCGCGAATTCCAGAAAGTACTACAACGGCAGTGTCAAGGCATACAACAACAAGTGCCAGACATTCCCGTCCAGCTTCATCGCAGGCACATTCCGCTTCGAACCGCGCACTATGTTCGAGGTCTCCAGAGAAGAGGAAAGAGAAAATGTCAAGGTTGAATTCTAAACTTTGCAAGGATCCGGATGGCCTCAAAAGGAGGATGTCCGGATTTTTCATCGGGATCCTCGCCTTCATGATGATGGCGTTTTTCGCGATGCCTGCGAGCGTCAGCGCCGACAGCGCCGGGTACACGACGCCGGCGTTTGATGTCAATGTCACGACTGACCAGGACCACGTGTTCCATGTAAGCGAGGAGATCCAGGTGGATTTCTACGAATACCGGCACGGGATCTATCGCTATATCCCGGATGGCGGACGCTATTATGGTGTCAGTAACGTGCGGGTGTATGGCTACACCTATGAGACTTATTCCGAGAGCGGCAACACGGTGGTCCAGATCGGAAGCCCGGACTATACGGTATACGGGCCGCAGACCTATAAGATCACCTATGATATAGTAGGCTATAAGGACGATTCCAACGATCAGGACTACCTGTCCCTCGACCTTCTTCCGACCGGTTGGGGCACCGAGATCGAATCTTCCAGCCTCCGGATCGAATTCCCGAAGGAGGTCAACGGGATCCAGACGTTCGTCGGTGGTTACGGCAGCGAAGATATGGAGGGATACTTCGATATCACAGACCGGGGGACCGTCTATACAGCGGTATCGAGGGGAACCATCCCGAAAGGTGTGGGGCTGACCATCAAGGCCGACCTGCCGGAAGGTTACTGGGTGAATCCATACAGCAGGGATTCCGCTCTTCCCGGGATCTATGGCATCCTCGGCGTTATGGGCATGCTGATGCTGCTTCTGTGGTTTCTCTTTGGCAGGGATGACCCCATCATCCAGACCGTGGAATTCTATCCGCCGGAGGATATGGATCCCCTTGAGATCGCCTATGTAGGAAATGATGAAGTCAGCTCGAAGGACATCTCCGCCCTGTTCATGTACCTGGCGAACAAAGGATGTCTTGAGATCAGCGAAGACGGGAAGAAGTCCTTCACCCTGACCAAGGTCAGCGATCTGCCGAAGGGCGAACGCCATCATACCCGGCAGATCTTCTCAACGCTCTTCTCCGGGCGAAGGGAAAGCGTGAACCTTAAGAAGCTTCCTGACCGGTTCGGAGAGACCGCAGCGAAGACTCCATCGGATGTGAAGCACACCATGGAGAAACGGCATGCTTCGTTTTCGGCGGTTTCAAAGGCTGGGCGGGCCATTGGCCTCGCTTTCTGCCTTCTGATCCCGCTGGTAGCCGCATTGGCGAACAGCTGGCTCAATTACTGGGCCGGCGGCATGGGCCTTGCCGGACTGATCCTGCCGTTTGTCATGTTCGCGTCCATGACCGCCCTGGTCAGCAAGACGGACTCCTTCCGTACGAAGAAACGCCCGGTCCGGATCATCGCCTGCTTTATCATCTTCCTGGCAGCGACAGCTGCGGAAGCCGCCATGATCTCGGTCAACTATCCGGTGCTGGCGACGGTTTTCGCCGCTTCCAGTCTGGCAGCCGCGGTGGCGACGATCTTCGTGCGGCGCCGCATGAACAACGAGCTGTTCGGCAGGGTGCTCGGCTTCAGGGAGTTTATCAAGACGGCTGAATACGACCGGCTGAAGATGCTTTCCGAAGAAAACCCGTCCTACTATTTCAACATCATGCCGTATGCATGTATCTTCGGTATGTCCACGAAATGGGCGGATAAGTTCTCCGACTTCCGGATCCCGCCTCCAGTTTGGTATCATTCGCAGTCCGGTACCTGGGATCCATATTTCGGACATCATATGTACATCTATACTGGAAACAGCATCTCCAGTGCAGTCGCGAGCCACTATAAGGCGGTCGGGGCGGACGTTCTTTCCTCCGCGGTGGATAGCGGCACCGGAGGCGGAGGCGGCTTCAGCGGTGGAGGATTCTCCGGAGGCGGCTTCGGCGGAGGCGGCGGAGGCTCCTGGTAAGGAGCACGGCCGCGGGAGGCCAGACTTTGCATGAATACAGAAATCAGAAAGAGAGACGATTCTATGGGACAGACAAGAATAAATACTGGATACACGGTCGGGATCCTCGGAGCGATGGCTTC
>JAFRLD010000082.1 GCA_017431395.1 Bacillota bacterium
TGGTGGGCAAAGGCTGGAATGTCCCATCTCTCGAATGCGCTGCGCAGCGTCCTGCCCCTGCCGTCCATATCGTTACACAGCACAGCGATCTCTCCATAGCGATAACCGCCATCCCGGACAAGGCCCTGAATGAAAGCTGCCGCAGACTCCGCCTCCTCATAAGGCGTGCTCGTCTGGGCAAGCGAAATATGCTCCGGGAGCATATCCCCGCAGTGCCATATGCTTTCACGCCTATAGTTTTCAGGATCGATCCTCTGGCGTCGGTGCTCCATCCCGATCTGTTCCGCGTCCTCCTCCAGCTTTCCCATCATCTGCTCAGTCAGGCGAAAAAGGCCCATCCCATCGCCCTGCGTGAGCGACCGGATCAAACCGCACCCATCCGTCGGTGCTCCCTGGGCACCGGCCGCTCCCGCAGCCTGCCTCCCGGGCTCCTCATAGGTCAATACGACGGATACTTCGGCCGCCGTCTCCATGATTTTTCGGATCACCAGACGATTCTTCGGAGTGAAGGAATCGAACCCGTAGATCCACACGTCCGCACCGCGAACGATCTCAGAGGATGGGATCCGGTCCGCGTAATAGGAGATGAAGTCCTCGGAATCCCTGTATACTCCTTCGATCGCCTTCTCGTAAGCCCGGTAGATCTTCAGCATATCCTCCAGCTTCAACACCAGGAAACTTCCCGCCGCACGCGCCGGATCCCCGCTTCCCTGCTTCAGCTGATCGATCGTTTCTCCGAGCCGGTCCGGGCTGATCTCATAGCGTTTCAATTCAGAGATCATCGTATTCATGTGATCAGCAAAGGCTGACCTGCCTTTGCGGCCCCGAAATACCGTCAGCTCCTCATCCATCCGCTCGATCAGAACGGAAAGAAGCATATGGCGCCCGTATTTATCGATGATCTGGGGCTCATGGCCCTCTAATTCATGCACGACCTTATGGCCCAGCTGATTGAAGTCCGTCACCATCAGCTCAAGGAGGGCCTTCTGTCCGCTCATCCGGAGGGCGTCCCGCTCCGCCTGCAGCGAAAACTGATCCGGCACGAGAAGGATCGTCTTCTTCGCGGGATCGATATGATCGAATATGAATGCTTCCCTATCGGTCAGCGCGTCTGCGTAATAGATGTTCAACATGGTCCTATCATAACACAAAGGCACAATGCGTGAAAAGCATTGTGCCTTGAATTCTGCTCTGTCAAACGGTCATCGGTCTTCTCGGAAGTATGGGAGGCCCAGACTTTCGGGAGGCTGATTCTCTCTTTTGTTTCTCATACCGGTCAGGATCAGTACGATGATCGTGACCAGATACGGGAGCATTTTGTAGAGTTCCTTGACTGCCAGGTCCGTACCGGTCGGAATGAACAGGTACAGGATGTACAGGCCGCCAAAGAGGAACGAAGCGAAGATCGCGATGTTCGGTCTCCACAGTGTGAAGATGACGAGTGCGATGGCGAGCCATCCTCTGTCCCCGAACGCGTCATTCGACCAGACGCCGCTCGCATAGTCCATGACGTAGTACAGACCGCCAAGCCCTGCGATCATACATCCGATGCAGGTGGCCAGATACTTATACTTCGTGATATTGATGCCGGCCGCATCCGCTGTCGCCGGATTCTCACCAACGGCACGCAGCTGCAGTCCGGTCCGGGTCCTCTTCAGGATGTAGGCTGTGATGATCGCGATGATGACCGCCACATAAGCCAGGAATCCGTAGGAGAGGAAGTGCTTGCCGAACAAACCTGTGGAATGGGAAAACGGCAGGGTCTTGCTGAAATAGGCGCTGGTCGCCGACAGCGCAATGGACGGAACATCACTTCCGGTCAGCTTGATCAGAGATCCGCCGAAGAAGTTTCCGACACCGACGCCGAAGGTGGTCATCGCCAGACCGACAACGTTCTGGTTGACCCTGAGCGTGATCGTCAGCACGCTGAACAGCAGCCCCATAAGCAGGGATCCAATCAGACATGCCAGAAGTGGGATCAGGATCGCAGGTGCCGCATGGACATTGCCTCCGGCACTCTGTTCATACAGGAAGGCCCCGATGACGCCGCAGATACCGCCGACGTACATGACGCCCGGGATACCCAGGTTCAGGCTGCCTGCTTTCTCAGAGATCGTCTCACCCGTACATCCGAACAGGAGCGGGATACCCTGCATGATTGCTCTGGGGATAAATGAAAACAGATCAAACATCAGTGAAGACCTCCTTCCTTGCCAGCGTTCTTAGCATCCTTAACGGCTTTCGTGGATCCACGGAAGTTGATCCTGTAATTGATGAAGAACTCGCTTCCGATGATAAAGAACAGGATGATACCCGTCAGGATATCCCCGAAGGACTGGTTTAGTCCAAAGGCTGTAGAGATCTCTCCTGCACCCCTTGATAGTACGCACAAAAGCAAACTTACCAGTACCATGGCCAGCGGGTTGAACTGCGCGAGCCATGCGACCAGTACGCCGAGGAATCCCCGGCCGCCAGCCAGTGTCGTCGTAATGGTATGGTCCGTACCTGCGACCATCAGGAATCCGCAGAGTCCGCAGATACCACCGGAAAGCAGGAGCGTACGGATGATGACCCGGTCGACTTTGATGCCGACATACCGGGCCGTGCTCTGGCTCTCGCCGACAACGGCGATCTCATAGCCATGCTTACTGTACTGCAGGTAGATATACATGAGGACGGTGACTGCAGCGACGACCAGGATGTTCAGCAGATACTGATACGATCCGATCGACGGAAGCCATCCGGCATTCGTCGCCTGATTGATGATACCGACCTTGCCGGATCCCTTCGGCGACTCCCAGATGATGATGTAATAAGCGACCAGCTGGATCGCTACATAGTTCATCATCAGGGTGAACAGCGTTTCGTTAGTGTTCCATCTCGCCTTGAAGAAGGCCGGAATGCCTGCCCATACAGCACCGATGGCAGTCGCCCCGATCAGACTGATCAGGATCAGGATCGGCGTCGGTACCTTATCTCCAAGGTAGATCATGCAGGCAGCGGTCATCCAGGCACCGATCAGCACCTGGCCCTCACCACCCAGGTTCCAGAACTTCATCCGGAACGCCGGTGCCATAGCCACGGAGATGCAAAGCAGTACGGCCGTCTCCTTGCCAAGGATCCAGATCTTTCGTTCGCTTCCGAACGCACCTTCCAGGATCTTCGAGAACACGCTGAACGGATCCAGCCCCGTTGCGGAGGTGGTCACGATCGCGCAGACGATCAGTGCGGCTACGATGGAAGCGATTCGGATCAGCCAGGCTTTTTGCCAGGCCATCGTTTTTCTTTTCGTGATATGGATCAGAGGTTCCTTGCTCGACTTACTTGCCTTACTCATCGTCGTCACCTCCTCCCAATCTTGTCATCATCATACCGACCTTGTTCTTGTCAGCTTTCTTTCCTTCTACGATCCCGCTGACTCTGCCGCCGCACAGGACCAGGATCCGGTCACACAGCTCGAGCAGTACGTCCAGGTCCTCGCCGACATAGACGACGGCGACCCGGTTCTTTTTTTGCTGGTTCAGCAGGTCATAGATCGTATAGGATGAGTTGATATCCAGTCCGCGGACCGCATAAGCAGAGAGCAGCACTGTCGGGGAAGACGCGATCTCCCGGCCGACCAGTACCTTCTGTACATTACCGCCGGACAGCCTCCGGACCGGTGTGGATACGCCCGGTGTGTTGACCTCCAGCTCGTCCACGACTTTTTCCGCCAGCTTCCTAGGTGTCTTACGGTCCGTGAAGACCGACTTGCCTCGCCGGAAGGACCGCAGCATCATGTTGTCCGTCAGGTCCATGCTGCCGACCAGTCCCATACCGAGACGGTCCTCCGGAACGAAGGATAGCGATACGCCAAGGCCTGCGATCTGCAATGGATCTCTGCCAAGCAGTTCTTCTTCCTCTCCATTATCATGGACATAGCGGATGCTTCCGTTCTCGACGCTCTGCAAGCCTGCGATCGCCTCCAGCAGTTCCTTCTGTCCGCAGCCGGAAATGCCGGCGATCCCCAGGATCTCTCCTGCATTGGCTGTGAAGGACACTTCATCGAGCTTCAGGACATTGTCTGAGCTGCGGACGGTAAGATTGTCCACTATGATCCGGGGCTTCGGGTCGACCGGGTCCGGCCGCTCGATGTTCAGTGCGACTTCACGCCCGACCATCATGTTGGTCATCTCCTGCGCATTGGTCTCACTGGTCTTCATTTCCCCGATATACCTGCCTTTGCGAAGGACCGCCACACGGTCTGAGATCTCCTCCACCTCATGCAGCTTATGGGTAATGATAACGACGGTCTTGCCATCTTTCTTCATGTTGCGAAGAACCGCGAACAGTTTCTCTGTCTCCTGCGGAGTCAGTACGGCCGTCGGCTCGTCCAGGATCAGGATGTCGGCCCCACGATACAGGACCTTAACGATCTCGACCGTCTGCTTCTGCGAAACAGACATGTTGTAGATCTTCTGCTTCGGATCCACGTCGAATCCATAAGTGTCGCAGATCTTGCGGATCCGTTCGCCTGCCCGGGTCAGGTCCAGGCGTCCTTCTTCTTCCAGTCCGAGCACGATATTCTCAGCTGCCGTAAACACATCCACCAGTTTGAAATGCTGATGGATCATTCCTATTCCGTATTCGTACGCTTCCCTCGGGGACGCGATGGTCACTGGCTTCCCGTCAATATAGATCTGGCCTGCATCCGGGAAATAGATCCCGGAGAGCATGTTCATGAGCGTGGTCTTGCCGCTGCCGTTCTCGCCCAGCAGTGACAGGATCTCGCCCTTATGGATGTCCAGACTGACGTCGTCATTGGCCACGATGGTCCCAAATATTTTCGTGATATTCCGCATGGATACTGCGGCCATGTTGTTTTCCAACGTATTATCCCTTTCTTTGTCCTAAAAAGAAAAATCAGGGAAACCCCGGGTATCCCGGAGTTTCCCTTCATTATATTTCTGTTTAGAAGCTTGTATCCAGCAGCTCGATCCCGTCGATCTGTACATCGAAGTACGGAGCGGAACGGAATTCGGACTCATGGAAATATCCATCTGCAACTGCCTCAGTATCCGGTGTGTAATCCGGATCTGTGTCGACGTCTGCTTCATAGCTGTCAAGCGGCTTACCCTTCACGGTGATCGCGGAGGCATCGAATACATGGACTTCGCCAGCTTCCAGCTGAGCCTTGACCTCATCGATCTTCTCCTGTGTGCCCTTAGCAGCAGCCTTCTCGTTGACCTCAGTCAGGACAACAGAACCTGTCTCCAGATTGCCTGTCCAGTCAGTGTCGATCGCCTCTCCGTTCTGAGCAGCTGCGATCGCATACTCATAGTACGGAGCCCAGTTGATTCTGGAAGAAACGATGAAGGTGTTCGGGCATGCATCCACGGTGCTTCCGTTGTAGGATACATCAGGAACGCCTGCCTTCTCACAGGCCGTCGGAGCTCCCATGGAGTCCGCGTGCTGGGAGATCAGGACGCAGCCGTCGCCGATCAGCTTGTTAGCGCCTTCCTTCTCGGCGGTGTCATCATACCAGGATCCGGTGAAGGTAACTTCCATCGTAGCGGATTCGCAGATGGAGCGGGCGCCGAGGAAGAAGGAGGTGTAGCCGGAGATTACTTCAGCATATGTGAATGCTCCAACGTAACCGATCTTCGCCTCTTCCGGAGTAATATCGCCGTTGTCGATCATTTCATTCAGCTTCAATCCTGCTGCTACGCCAGCCAGATAACGGCCTTCGTAGATGGATGCGAATGCATTGTGATAGTTGTCCAGGCCTTCGGTATGAGCCTTGGTACCTGTCGAGTGACAGAACTGTACATCCGGGAAATCCTTAGCGGCCTGGATCATGTAGTCCTCATGGCCGAAGGAGTCTGCGAAGATGATGCCGCAGCCTGCGTCAACCAGCTCAGCTGCTGCGTCATAACATTCCTGTCCTTCCGGGATGTTCGTCTTGATCATGTAGTTTTCTTCACTGATTCCCAGATTCTCACATGCTTCCTTAGCTCCATTGATGAAGTTCAGGTCATACGTTGAGTTCTCATCGTGCAGACAGATAAATCCGACTTTCATGGCGGAATCATCGGAGCCCTCTTCGGAGCCGCCGGAACCACCACATGCGGTCAGGATCCCTACGCAGGTAAAGACCATTGCGAGGCTCAGGACCAGTACCACTAGTTTTTTCATTTGGTTTTCCCTCCTGTGAAATGAAAATGACTGAAACGACGTTTGCTTATCAATAAACAAAAACAATAAAACAGGCAACAACCTGCCTGTCTGCCAATATGGAAGAACGTCTCAAAACCTGGATCTCATGTTCTGGACAATCAACCAATAGTCGTAATAAGGTCTTACGGTAGAGACGCACTAACCATTTCTTCGTGCTTATATTGGCATTTATTGAATTGTCACAGGAGGCCTTCAGTCGGTAACCCCTGCCATTAAATTTTACTGACTGGCTCTGGCGATGTCAAGGAGGCATGGTCAAAAAGACTTTAAAAAAGTGGACTTCTTTTGCACCTTATTGTATACTTTTCCTGTAGATGAAATATATTCCAAGCAGAAAGGATTTTACCATGTACTACACGATTGATATTGCCGGAATGAAGCGTGATCTGAAGCTGTTTCCCGTGAATGATGATCTGAAGATCGCCGCTTTTATCCTGTTCGGAGATGTGGAGATCACGAAGCACGCAGCGAAAGAACTGCTCGCTCTGGCACCCGAGTTCGATCTGATCGTGACCGCTGAGGCTAAGAGCATTCCACTGGCTTATGAGATGGCTGCACAGGCCGGCATGAACGACTACATCATCGCCCGAAAAGGCATCAAGGTCTACATGGAGGACGTTCTGACCTCCACGGTCAACTCCATCACGACCGTGGATTCCCAGAGTCTCCACCTCGGCAAGGACGAGGCCGACCGGATCAAAGGCCGCCGCATCCTGGTCATCGATGATGTCATCAGCACCGGCGAATCCCTCCGCGCTCTCGAGATGCTGGTCGAAAAGGCCGGCGGTGAGATCGTCGCCAAGATGGCCGTTCTGGCAGAGGGCGATGCCTTCGACCGGGACGACATCATCGTCCTCGGCAAACTGCCCCTGTTCGATGGGGACGGGAACGTGCTGTAGGCATAGGTTATCTCAGCTTCCTACAGGCATAGTTGTGCTTCGCGCTGCTATGCCTTTTTTATTTGGTCCTTATCTGGTTCTTTTGGCCTGTGTTGGCCGGTCGTCTCGCCCGGTCGTCTCACCCGGTCGTCTCGCCCGGTCCCGCTGCCGCTAAAACGACGATTCGCGATTCACCCTCCTCTGAGCCGCATCAATCGCGAA
>JAFRLD010000083.1 GCA_017431395.1 Bacillota bacterium
CCGTCCGGTCATCGGCTGTGAGGTCTATACAGCCCCCAGGACCAGATTTGACAAGGATGCAGAGAAGGATAAGCACATGGGCCACCTTGTCCTGCTCGCAGAGAACGATCAGGGTTACAGGAACCTGATGAAGATCGTATCCGAAGCCTTCCGGCACGGTTTCTACTATAAACCCAGGGTGGACAAGGAACTCCTGCGGCAGTACTCGGAGGGGATCATCGCCCTCAGCGCCTGCCTGGCGGGAAGCGTGCAGAACCACCTTCTGAACGGGAATTACGAAGGGGCCAGAAGAGAAGCACTCGAAATGGCAGATATCTTCGGGGAAGGAAACTTCTATCTCGAACTGCAGGATCAGGGACTCGAGGAGGAGGCCCGGATCCTTCCGGACATGATCCGGCTGCATGAAGAGACCGGCCTGCCTTTGGTCGCCACGAACGACGTCCACTATGTCCGGCAGGAGGATGCGAAAGCCCAGGATGTCCTGATGTGCATCCAGACGGGAACGACCATCGATGAGCCGAACCGGATGCGGTTTTCGGGAGACCAGTTCTACCTGAAATCCGAGGATGAGATGAGAAAACTGTTCGCGGCTTTCCCGGAGGCGCTTGATAATACCCACAGGATCGCGGAACGCTGCAACGTGGAATTCGTCTTCGGCGAGCTGCATCTGCCGGAATTCACCCCGCCGGAGGGGATGACGAACCGGGAGTATCTGAGGAAGCTCTGCGAGGACGGGCTCCGGGAGAGGTATGGGGATCCGGGCGAGGACCTCGTGCAAAGGCTGGACTACGAGCTCACGACCATCGAGAATATGGGCTACGTGGAGTATTTCCTGATCGTTTGGGATTTCATCAATTACGCGAAGGGCCGGGGGATCATGGTCGGTCCGGGAAGAGGCTCGGCAGCGGGAAGCATCGTTGCGTATACCCTTAAGATCACCGACGTCGACCCGATCAAATACGGGCTGATCTTCGAGCGGTTCCTGAATCCGGAGCGGGTGAGCATGCCGGATATCGACATCGACTTCTGCTATGAACGCCGGGGCGAGGTCATCGAATACGTCACGGAGAAATACGGCGCGGACAACGTTTCGCAGATCATCACCTTCGGAACGATGAAGGCGAAGCAGGCGGTGCGGGATGTCGGACGTGTGCTGAACGTCAGCTACCAGGATACCGACGCCATTGCTAAAGCGATCCCGTTTGCCCTGAACATGACCATTGACCGGGCACTTGATATGAGCCCGGATCTTAAAGCGAAATACGAGGGCGATGTGCAGGCCCGTCAGGTCATCGATATGGCGAAGGCCATCGAGGGGATGCCGCGCCATGCATCGACCCATGCGGCGGGTGTCGTGATCTCCAGGAAGGCACTGGATGAGTATGTCCCGCTGTATCTGACAGACAAGGGACTTGCGACCCAGTTCAATATGACCACCATCGAGGAGCTGGGACTACTGAAGATGGACTTCCTGGGGCTTCGGAACCTGACCATTATCCGGGATGCCCTGGAGATGATCGAGGCGAACCATGAGGTGAAGATCGACTTTGCTTCGATGGAGTATGATGATCTGAAGGTTTATGAAACCATCGCAAGTGGAAATACCATGGGGATCTTCCAGCTCGAAAGCGGCGGGATGACCTCCTTTATGAAGAACCTCAAGCCGGACTGCTTCGAGGATATCGTGGCGGGGATCGCCTTGTACCGGCCGGGCCCGATGGCATCGATCCCGACCTATATCGATAACAAGAAAAACCCGGGGCATGTGACCTACATCCACGACAGCCTGAAGCCGATCCTGGATGTAACGTATGGCTGCATGGTCTATCAGGAACAGGTCATGCAGATCGTCCGGGATCTGGGGGGATATTCCTACGGCAGATCCGATCTCGTGCGACGGGCAATGAGCAAAAAAAAGAAAGCCGTCATGCTGGAGGAAAAAGAGATATTCATCAACGGCAAGACCGGCGAGGACGGCACACCTGAGATCGCCGGATGCGTAAGGAACGGGATCCCGCGGGAAGCGGCGGAGGAGATCTACAATCAGATGATCAGCTTCGCGGAATACGCTTTTAACAAATCCCATGCGGCGGCCTATGCGGTGCTGGCTTATGAGACGGCTTACCTGAAGACGCACTACCCGGTGGAATTCATGGCTGCGCTGATGACCAGCGTCATGGGGGATACCTCCTCTATGGCGAACTATATCCACAATTGCCGGGAGATGGGCATCGAGGTGCTCCCGCCCGATATCAATGAGAGCAGCGAGAAATTCACGGTCGTCTATGATCCGGAGGACACAGGCCGGGAGCACGGACGGATCCGGTTCGGACTACTGGGGATCAAGAATCTCGGCAAGGGGGCGATCGAAGCCATTATCGAAGCCAGAGAGCAGAAGGGCTGTCCGACGGACATCTTCCGGTTCATCGAGAATCTTGATGTTCGCCGGGTGAACCGCAAGGCGATCGAGAGCCTGATCAAAGCGGGCGCGCTGGATCGCCTGAACGAGAACAGAGCCGCCCATCTGGTCATTTATGAGAGACTTCTGGATGCGGCCCAGTCCGATGCCAAACACAATCTCGAGGGGCAGATCTCCCTGTTCCAGACGGATGCGGAGGCTATGGAGGAGAGCAGTGTCCGTACAGCGCTTCCGGAGGTCAGTAACTTTGATAAGGACGTCCTGATCGCCCAGGAGAAGGAGATGCTGGGGGTCTACCTCACGGCACACCCGCTGGAGGAATATCAGGATATGATCTCACGGCTCGTGACGGTCACCTCCAGGCAGCTCGCGCAGGTCCTGGACCGGGAGAACGAAGGGATCGCAGAAGGCGCCGGACAGGAAGCAGGCCAGACGGCGGAGGTGACGGACGGGATGAAGGCCACCATGGCAGGTATCGTCACCGGGAAAAAGACGCTCATCACGAAGAACAATAAGATGATGGCGTTTGTCGACCTGGAAGACCTCTTCGGGAATATCGAAGTCGTCGTGTTCCCGAACGTGTATGAGAGGTCCGGAGACCTGATCGAAGAGGATAGGATCCTTTCGATCACCGGGACGATCAACTTCAAAGAAGGGGAAGTCCCGAAGCTGCTTGCCGACCGGGTCGTAGACCTGAAAGAAATGAAGGAGACGACAAACGTGCAGCCGGAAGGGCTGGTCAAGATCCGTCTCCCGAAGGGGCCGCCTCCGATGATCCAGGACATGCTCCGGCAGATCAGCCGGATCATGAAGCAGTATCCGGGGAGGATGCAGGCGATCATCTACCTGCCGCCGGACGAGGGGAATCCGAAGGGATCGACCCTCCGGACACAACCGGATCTATGGGTCGATGGGACGGATGAACAGTTCCGAAGCCGGATCATCCGTCTGGTCGGAGAAGAGAACTACAAAAGCTGAGCAGATGTTTATTATAGAATAGATTGGAGTAGTGGAAGCATGAAAAGAATAGGCGTTTTGACAAGTGGGGGCGATGCCCCGGGAATGAATGCAGCACTTAGGGCGATCGTGAGGACCGGCCTGTCTCTTGAGATGGAGGTCTATGGGATCCGGCATGGATTCGAGGGCCTTCTGGAGGGTGAGATCCAGGAGATGAAGTGGTCCTCCGTCGGAGAGATCCTCCACCGCGGAGGGACGATCCTGAGAACTGCCCGCAGTAAACGGTTTCATGAGGAAAAATGGCAGAAGCATGCAGTCAATATCCTGAACACATTCGGGATCGAGGGCCTCGTCATCATTGGCGGTAACGGATCCTTCACCGGAGGACTCAAGCTGGCAGAACAGGGCGTCACCGTCATGGGTGTACCGGGCACCATTGACAATGACCTGGGATATACCGATTTCACCATTGGCTTTGATACGGCGGTCAACACGGTCCTGGACCTCATTTCGAATATCCGGGACACCTCCTCGTCCCATGAGCGGGCGACCGTGATCGAGGTCATGGGGCGCCACTGCGGCGATATCGCATTGCATGCGGGGCTGGCCGGCGGGGCGGACGTGATCCTGGTTCCGGAGCGTCCGGTCGATTTCAACGCGATCTGCAAGGAAATGCTCCGCGGTAAGCATGCCGGTAAAGGCCATAATCTGATCATCAAGGCCGAAGGTGTGGATATCCCGACGCAGGAACTGACGCAGAAACTGGAGGAAATGACCGGGATCGATACCAGAGCGGTCGTTCCGGGATATATCCAGCGGGGAGGAAGTCCTTCGCAGAGGGACCGGGTCCTGGCTTCGCTGATGGGATCGAAGGCTGTCCAGCTTTTGTACGATGATATGCCCAGCCGTGCGGTCGGGATCAGCAGCGGCAAGATCATTTCCTGCGACCTGAAGGAAGCCCTGGAAATGGAAAGAGACTTCGCTCAGAATATGTACGATCTCGCAGTCCTGCTTTCATGATCACAAAATCTCCATTTTTCATAAGCTCCGGTTTGTGGTAATATAGTTAAAACCGGGAGTGTTACTAAACGCATTGAAACAAGGGATATAAGAAATATGAGAGAACTCAATCGGAAGCTGAGAAAGCTGTTTATCGCGCTGGGTGCGATCTTCGCGTTGTTCAAGGTCATCGAGAATATCGAAGTTCCTAAGGAACCGGAGGAAGAAGGCTTCCAGACGCACGAATTTGATGATATTTGGTAAGGATCTGCCCCGGGAGGGGGCTTTTGAGGAGTAGTTAATGAGAGTACTGACAATTTTGAGTGGTATCCTGATGCTCGCCACAGGAGTGTTCTGCCTGATCAACCCCGGGCAGACATTTCTGGTACTCGCGTTCGTTGTGGGCATAGTCATGGTGATCAACGGGATCATTCATACACTGGCATATCTGATCGGACGGGGCCTGAACAACAAAGGTGATAATAACGGATGGATCCTGGTGGATGCGCTGATCACCCTGCTTCTCGGTGTACTCGTGCTGTGCAACCAGCTGGTCGTTGATATGGCGATCCCCATGGTCTTCGGCATGTGGGTCCTGGTTTCGGGGATCCTTCGTGTGGAGGCGGCATCCCATATCAACCGGGAGAGAAAACTGACCAACTTCAGATCGACCCTGATCACAGGGATCCTGACGGTGATCGTAGGCCTCTTCGGATTCATCAATCCTCTGGTCTCATGGCTGACGATCACTTTGCTCCTGGGCATGTTCCTCTGCATGCAGGGAATCAATGTCATTGAACTTGGGATCAACATGCCGCACGAGAAAAAAGACTATATCCGGATCTATAAGAGGAAGCGGGAACCGGTCCGGATCACCAGCGAAGACGAGACGATCGAAGCCGTCGAACAGCGGCTGGAAGCGAGGGCCGAAGAGGAGAAGCAGCTTCAGGAGCAGGCAGAAATGATGGAAACGATAGGAGCAGTCGTGGATGAATCGAAGCTATGATGTCTGTATCATCGGGGGAGGGGCTGCCGGCCTTGCTGCGGCAGCATCCATCGATCCGGGGATCAGGACCTGCATACTTGAGAAAAATGAGATCCTGGGTCGCAAGATCCTGGCGACCGGCGGGGGCAGATGCAATCTGACCAACGCCGGCTGCGAGGGGGTTTCTGCGACGCTGGATTTTTTTGCTTTACAAGGGCTGGAGACCTACTGCGACGAGGAGGGCAGATACTATCCATATTCCGGATGCGCCTCTGATGTGGTGGAGGTGCTCAGAAGAGCCCTCGATGAGAAGTCCTGCGAGGCCCTGACCGGCTGTGAGGTCCAGGAGGTCCGGCAGGCAGACGGGGGATTTGAGATCGCCTTCCGGAAGTCCGCAGGAAAAAGATCTGCCCAGGGAAGACCGGAAAGCTCCTATGTTTCTGTGATCAGGGCAGAAGCCGTACTGATCGCGAGCGGGGGCAAAGCGGCGCCGCAGTTCGGGACGACCGGAGATGGCTACCGGCTGGCGAGAAGCCTTGGCCACAGCATTACCCGGCTCTATCCGATCCTGACCGGGATCGAATGCGGGGACCTGTCCGACCTGAAGGGGATCCGCGCCCGCGGGAAGGTCCGCCTTCTGAAAGATGGCAGGACGATTGCAGAGGAACGCGGTGAGATCCAGTTCACGAAAGACGGACTCTCCGGGATCTGTATTTTTGACCTCACACCCCTGATCCACGCGGAGGAAGGCGAGCGTCCGCAGGACGCCTTCGCCAGATACGGGCTGGTCGTGGATCTGGCTCCGGATTTCGATCAGGAGCAGATCGATAAGAGGACATCCACGTTCGGGATCCTAAGCAGCCGGCTCGCAGCCAGGATCGGTCTGGATGAGATCAAGGCATGGCATCTTCCTGTCCTCGGGATAAAAGGATGGCGGGATGCGCAGGCATCCGCCGGCGGGGTCCGGCTGGAGGAAGTGGATCCAGAGAGCATGGAATCGAAGCTCGTGCCCGGCCTTTATTTCGCAGGAGAGATCCTGGACATCCAGGGGCCCTGCGGTGGGTACAACCTGCAGAACGCCTGGGAGACCGGACGGAAGGCAGCGAAAGCGATCAACGAGAAGAGGAAGGGGACATTCTGAGCCGTGAGATACAGGATCAGCGAGATCAGGATCCGGCCGGAAGAGTACGCAGACCGGGACCGGCGAATGGATCATATACAGCGTGCGCTGGAGCGGAAGCTTCTGAAGAAATACGGCGGGAAACATGATCCGGGTTTTCATATTGACGGTCTTGAGATCATCCGTGAGTCCATCGACGCCAGAAAGAAACCGGATCTGAGGGCGGTGTACACGCTGGATTTTGACTGCCGCCGCAAGCTCCCTCTGCCGCCGGGAGGCCGGGAGGAATACCGGCCGCTGGTCCTGCCGGAGGATGGAGGAATGCCGAAAGAAGGCGTCGCGGCAAGCCGGCCTGTGATCATAGGGTTCGGGCCCTGCGGGATATTCGCCGCATTGATCCTGGCGGAAGCCGGCCTTGCTCCGGTCGTTCTGGAGCGCGGCAGACCGGTACAGGAGCGGACGGCAGATGTCCGGCGATTCTGGGAGGAGGGGATCCTCGATCCGGAATCGAACGTCCAGTTCGGCGAGGGAGGTGCCGGGACTTTCTCGGACGGGAAGCTCACGACCGGGATCCGGGACGTCCGGATCCGGAAGGTCCTGCAGGAGTTCGTCCAGGCCGGGGCAGACCCGGAGATCCTGTATCAGCAGCGCCCGCATATCGGAACGGACCGCCTGAGGGAGATCATTCCGAAGATCCGGGGCAGGATCGAAGCGCTTGGAGGAGAGGTCCGGTTCGGCACGAAACTCACCGGGATCGAAACGGATGGAGAAAGGCTGACCGGGATCCGGATGGTGGCGACCGGCAGTGGCCGGGATCCGGTGTCGGCCGGAGAGGCCAGTTATATGCCGGCAGACCATTTGATCCTGGCGATCGGCCACAGTGCCAGAGACACGTTCCTGATGCTGCAGGAAATGGGGCTTCCTATGGAGCCTAAGGCGTTTTCCATCGGCGTCCGGATCGAGCATCCGCAGGAGCGGATCAATAAGGCCCAGTATGGCGATGCGGCGCTGGCGGAGGTGTTCGGGCCGGCGATCTATAAGCTGCATCACCGGTGTGAAAACGGCAGAGGGGTATATACCTTCTGTATGTGCCCCGGCGGCCGGGTGATCAATGCGTCTTCAGAGGAAGGCGGGGCAGTGACGAATGGTATGAGTGAGAGCGGCAGGGACAGCCGGTTTGCCAATGCAGGGCTGCTCGTAGATGTGAGGCCGGCGGATTTCGGGAGCACGGATCCACTGGCGGGCATTGAGTTCCAGAGGATCTATGAGCGTCTGGCATGGGAACAGGGAAGGGCATTCCCCGGAGGCCTTCCGCAGACAGAGTATGGCACGTTCCGGGTGGATCCGTCGGATCCCGTGCGGAGGAGCCTTCCAGCCTTTGCAGGAGAAGCGATCCTGGAAGCCATGCCGCACCTTGGCAAAAAGCTGCAGGGTTTCGATGCGGACGATGCCAGAATGACAGCGACGGAGACAAGGAGCTCTTCGCCGGTACGTATCCTGCGGGATGAGCGGATGCAGACAAGTATCCGGGGCATCCTTCCGGCGGGTGAGGGACCGGGATATGCCGGAGGCATCATGTCTGCGGCGGTAGACGGCATCCGGGCGGCGGAGCAGATCCTCCGCCGGTTTGGAGGAAAGGAACAAGAATAACACGATGGTATCGATTTCGGTAAGTGAAACGATCGAACGAAGCGATCTCTTCGGAAGTATGGACCGGTTCCTGCATATGATCGAGGACCGGTTCGGCTGCGTGATCATCCAGAGGGACAACGAACTGCTCGTCAGAGGAGAGCAGGCCGGGGCCGCCTGTGAAGTGATCCGTGAAATGATAGGAACGCTGGAAAAGGGCGAACAGCTCGACCAGCAGAAGGTGAATTATATTATGGAATTAAAGAATGAGGGACTATCCTATAGCGATGAGAATCCCAGCCAGGACATCATCTGCTTTACCCATGAGGGAAGGCCGCTTCGCCCGAAGACCATCGGTCAGAAGGAGTATGTGCGAAAGATCCGGAAGATGGACATCGTCTTCGGCATCGGGCCGGCCGGTACCGGCAAGACCTACATCGCGGTAGCTATGGCGGTCAACGCGTTCAAAAATAAAGAGGTCCAGAAGATCATTCTGGCGCGCCCCGCGGTCGAGGCCGGGGAAAGGCTGGGCTTCCTGCCGGGCGATCTGCAGGAAAAGGTCGACCCGTATCTGCGGCCGCTCTACGATGCTTTGTACGATGTGCTGGGACGGGAGAGCGCGCTGCGGTTAAAGGAGAAGGAAGTGATCGAGGTCGTTCCGCTCGCCTATATGCGCGGACGGACACTGGACAATTCGTTCATCATACTGGACGAAGCCCAGAACACGACGCCGGAGCAGATGAAGATGTTCCTGACGCGTATGGGCTTCGGTTCCAAGGTGGTCGTGACCGGAGACATCACGCAGATCGACCTGCCCAGGGGCAAGCGCTCGGGCCTTGTAGAGGCGCGAAAAGTTCTGCGGGACGTGGATGAGATCGGATTCTGCCACCTGAAGGATGTGGACGTGGTCCGCCACCAGCTGGTGAAGAAGGTCATCAGCGCCTATGACGAGTATTATCGCAAGCATCCGCCAAAGGAGGAGGACTGAACATGGAACTGCTGATCAATGAACCGGATACGTTAGCCCAGGAAATGATCGAAACGATGGGACAGGCGGCGGAGATCTGCCTCAGGCATGAGGGGATCGACCCGGAAGGCGTCGAGATCAGCCTGTCGTTTGTTACAGCTGAGGAGATCCATGAGCTGAACAGGCAGTACCGCGGCGTGGATTCCGTGACCGATGTCCTGTCATTCCCGCTTCTTGAGGATCTGAACGAGCTGTATGACACGGAGGAAGGCTCTTCAGAGGAGGATGAGCCGGTCGCCCTTGGCGATGTGGTGATCTGCCTGGAGCGGGCGGAGGAGCAGGCGGAGGAATTCGGCCACAGCAGGGAGCGGGAGATCGTATACCTCTTCACCCACAGCGTGCTGCACCTGCTGGGATATGACCATATGGAGGAAGAAGAGAAGCAGGAGATGCGAAGTCGTGAAGAAGAGGTCATGACGGAGCTGGGCCTGTCACGGTAGAGCGGCTTCGGGGGGACCAGCCTTTGCATATATGGAGGAGGGCATGATGGATGATTTAGCATTGTACAAGATCGCGGAAGAAGCGAGAAAGAACGCGTATGCACCGTTTTCGGAGTTTCATGTGGGGGCCGCGTTGCTGGCCTCGGACGGAACGGTCTATACCGGCGTGAATGTGGAGAACTCGTCCTACGGAGCCACGATCTGCGCCGAACGGACGGCATTCGTGAAGGCCATCTCCGAAGGTGCGCGAGAGTTCGATTCGATCGCCATCTCGGCGGGGGAGGTCCCATCACTTCCATGCGGGATCTGCAGGCAGTTCATGTATGAGTTCGCGCCTCAGATCCGGATCATCACAGGACCGCTGAGAGAGGATGAACCGGGCGGCGGACTGCAGGTCAGAAGGCTCACGGAACTCCTGCCGGAAGGGTTCGTACTGGAGAGATAAAAGAAGCAATTAACAGAGAGGATGACTATGAAATCAGGTTTTATCGGGATCGTTGGACGGCCGAACGTAGGCAAGTCCACACTGCTCAATGCGATCCTGGGAGAGAAGATCGCGATCACGACGGCCAAGCCGCAGACGACCAGAAACACCATCCGGGGGATCTATACGAAGCTGGATGAAGACGGGGACGGGGTCCAGATGGTGTTCATCGATACACCGGGGATCCATAAGCCCAGGAACAAGCTGGGAGAGTTCATGACGGATGCCGCGATCGGCACATTCAATGAAGTTGACGCGATCATTTTTATCGTTGACGGCCCGATCGATAAGGGGCCGGGAGACCGGTACATCCTGGACCTGCTAAGAGAGATCGATACACCGAAGATCCTGGTGATCAACAAGATCGATCAGATGAGCCCGGACGAATTCGAGGGGATCTACCGGACCTACGATGAGATGGGTGTTTTCGCTGAGGTGTTCGGAGTCTCAGCCCTGAAAGGGACGCACGTGGAGGAACTGATCGCATGTGCGGAGGGCTTCATGGAGGAAGGCCCTATGTTCTTCCCGGAGGACATGATCACGGAGGATCCTGTGCGGTTCATTGCCAGTGAGATCATCCGGGAGAAGATCCTGCTGTACATGGAGGACGAGATCCCCCATGGGGTGGCCGTGGAGATCGAGCAGTTCATCGAAGAGGAGAACATGACCCGGATCAGCGCCTGCATCTATTGTGAGAGAAAAAGCCACAAGGGAATGATCATAGGCAAGGGCGGCAGGAAGCTAAAAGGGATCGGCAAGAGCGCCAGAGAGGAACTGGAGGCGCTTCTTGGGACCAAGGTGTTCCTGCAGACCTGGGTCAAGGTCAGAGAAAACTGGAGAGACAGTGATATCGCGCTGTCGAATTTCGGATATAAGGAAGAAAACCGGTAGTAGGCGAAAAATTGTTTTATGTTAACAGACACTGAAGGCATCGTTTTAAGGCAGATCAAAACTTCATATAACCGCCGGATGATCCTTTTGTTCTCGAAGAAATACGGCAAGATCAGCGCCGGCACCAGTATTGGAGAGAAAGGGCGGAGCCGGAGCAGTCTCGCCCTGCGCCCGTTCACATACGGCCGCTATGAGCTGTTCAAGAACCGGGACAGCTACAATATCAATTCAGCGGAGGTGCTGCGGAGCTTTTACCGGATCGGAGAGGACGTCGAGAAATACATGCAGGGAGCCTATGTGCTGGAGTTTACCGAGAAGGCTTTGGCGGAGGAGATGCCGGCGCCGCGGCTGTTCGATCTGCTGATCGAATTTTTCGAGGTGCTCGAACATCGGGACCGGGGCATCGGCACTCTGGTCCTGGCTTACCAGACGAAGCTGCTGCAGATCTCCGGACTGCTTCCGCAGCTGGATTCATGCGTCTATTGCGGCAGCAGCGGACCGGCCCGCGCCTTCAGTGTTCATGAGGGCGGGATCGTGTGCGGAAGCTGTCTGAGAAAGCAGGAAATTTCATCTGACAGTACGTTGATTTCCTGCACTGAATTTGATATAGTTAGAGTGTTGAATTATTTTCTTGTGAACCCGCTCAAAAAGCTGGAAAATATCGCATTGAATGAGGAAATGGGCCGGACCATCCAAAGATTGATAAGAGAGTATGCATCATACCATCTGGACATTTCTGATATAAAGAGCGAGAAACTTTTATAAACAATAAGGAGGAAACAAAACATGGAAATCACTCTGGAAAAGATCGAACTGGTCAAGGACAGAACCGGCGTTACATACGCTGAGGCGAAACAGGCGCTTGAGGAGAATGACGGAAGTGTTGTAGATGCGATCATCGACATCGAAGAGACCGTCAATGCAGGGAAGAAAGAGCGCAGCTTCGGAGAGCGCGGACAGTCCCTCTTCAAGAAGCTTAAGGAACTGGTCAAGAAGGGCAACGTTGCCAAGATCCAGGTCAAGAGAGAGGATGAGACGATCCTGAACGTTCCTCTTAACGCAGGCATTCTGGGCATTGCCATCGCACCGCTCGCATCGGTCGTCGCGGTCGTTGCAGCCTTTGGATTCAAATGCACCATCGAAGTCGTCAAGACCGACGGAACGATCATCGATGTCAGCGATGCGGTCACTGATACAGTCAGCAACGTAGCTGAGAAGGGAAGCGAGGCGGCGGAGATCGTCAAGGGCAAGGCGTCCGAGCTCTATGAGAAGGGCAAGGGTGTTGCGGATGAGTACTCCGACAAGATCAAGGACAATGAGTTCTATGAGAAGGCCAAGGATAAGGCTGCGGATATCGCGGACGATCTTAAGGATAAGGCCGACGAGTGGAAGGATAAAGCGGAGGATATTGCCGATGACCTTAAGGATAAGGCGGATGATCTGACGGACAAGGCCAGAGATAAGGTCGACGAGCTCAGAGGCAAGGCTGAGGAAGCTGCAGAAGAAGTTGCAGAGGAAGCAGAAGAGGTCAAGGAAGCTGCGGAAGAAGCGGCAGAAGAGGTCAAAGAAGCAGCGGAAGAAGCTGCAGAGGAAGCAGAAGAAGCTGTAGAGGAAGCGGCAGGAGAAGTGAAGGAGGCAGCAGAGGACGTAGAGTAATCGTCTGGCAGGAGAGTATATGAGCACAGAAGTCACAATGGAGAAAATCACTGCGCTGGCCAAGAACAGAGGCTTTATTTTCCCG
>JAFRLD010000084.1 GCA_017431395.1 Bacillota bacterium
CGTTTCGTTCACCGCGTAGACGATGCCGACCGGGCCGGACAGTTCCTTGACCGAAACGTCCCCGGTAAACAGTTGCCGTAAGGTATCGTACATCATCACGGTCATGTTGCCGGTGTTCTTGATGCCGGCTGAGATCGAACCAAAGAAATGCCGCTCCATCTTCGGGGTGATCCCGATCATGTTGCGTTTTTGTTCCTTGTTATATTCCAGTCCGACGGGGACCGTGATCTCCTCGCCGTCCCGCGATACCGTGATGTCCAGCGACTCCTCTTCGCTATAGCCGATCGTCTGCACGAGGGTGTTCCAGTCGTCCATCTCCTTGCCGTCGATCTTCTCGATCGTATCGCCTGCCTGAAGTCCCGCGACCTCCGCCGGGGAGCCCGGCTCTACCTTGTCCAGGGTGGTCGTGGCCTGCCCCGCATAAAAAGCGATCACGATAAGAAGGACCACGCAGGTCAGCAGGTTCATCAGGGATCCCGCCGCCAGCACGATGGCCCTCTGCCAGGCCGGCTGGTTATTGAACGCCCTCGGATGGTCGGAGTCTTCGTCCTCCCCTTCCATGGCGCAGTAGCCGCCTATGGGAAAGACGCGGAGGGCATAAAGCGTCTCGCCCCGCTGCTTTTTAAAGAAGGCGGGGCCCATGCCGATGGCGAACTCGTTGACCTTGACCCCGCACATCTTAGCCGTGATGAAGTGTCCGAACTCGTGCACGAAGATCAGGACACAGAATATCAATATCGCGTAAATGATCGTCATATATGTTTTCTCGTTTCCTCCCGTACCCTGCGGTCTGTCTCCAGGATCGCCTCTAAGCTTAGATCATGCAAAGGCTGGTGCGAGCTGAGCACCTCCTCCAGCAGATCCCCGATCTGGATGAACCGGATCTGTTTCTGAAGGAAGGCGGCCACCAATACTTCGTTAGCCGCGTTCAGGCAGACCGGATAGGTCCCGCCCTGCCGGCTGGCCTCGTATGCCAAGTGGATGGTCCGGAAGACCTCCTGGTCCGCGCGCTCGAAGGTAAGCCCTCCCGGATAGGAGAACAGGTCGAGCGGCTGCATCGTCCCGGTCATGGCGAGCCGTTTCGGATAGCTGAAGGCGTAGGCGATCGGCACCCGCATGTCCGGATTTCCCATCTGCCCGATCACGGACCCGTCCGCGTATTCCACCGCCGAGTGGAGCACGCTCTGTGGATGGACCACGATCTGGATCTTATCGAGCGGGACATCGAAGAGCCATTTCGCCTCGATGACTTCCAGGCCTTTGTTCATCATGGTGGCGGAGTCGATGGTGATCTTCGCCCCCATGCTCCAGTTGGGATGCTTCAGGGCCTGCTCCAGCGTGACCTGCTCCAGCTGCTCCCGGCTATAGCCCCGGAAGGGTCCGCCCGAAGCGGTGAGCAGGATCCTGCGGATCTCATTGCCTTCGTTTCCCTGCAGCGACTGGAAGATGGCGCTGTGCTCGCTGTCCACCGGAAGCAAGGCCACGCCGTTTTCCCGGACGGTCTTCATCACGAGCTCTCCGCCTGCGACCAGGGTCTCTTTGTTGGCGAAGGCGATGTCCTTGCCGGCCTTGGCCGCTGCCAGGGTCGGCTCAAGGCCCTGCATGCCCAGAAGGGAGTTCAGCACCATGTCGCAGTCCTCCATGGACGCGATGGCCACGAGTCCCTCCATGCCGTGATGGACTTCCACTCCTGGGAATTCCTTCTGCAGCTCCCGGGCGTCTTCCTCCCGCGCCACACAGACCGCGGCCGGCGAGAATTCCCGGATCTGCTCCCGCAGCGGTTCCAGTCTCTTCGCGCAGGAAAGAGCCGCTACCTGCAGCTCTTCCCCGTTGTGTTTTATAATGTCCAGCGCCTGGGTCCCTATGGATCCGGTGCTGCCTAAGATCGAAATTCGTTTCATACAGTCTCCCGTAGGTGGACCAGCCTTTGGCAGGCCCACTTAGTTCATGACACCGATCACCGAGGCGAAGTTGATGTAGTAGTACACCAGCGGCCCGGTGAAGAGGACGCTGTCGAAGCGGTCCAGGATCCCGCCGTGTCCCGGGATCAGGTTGCCGTAATCTTTGATGCCCATCTTGCGCTTGAAGACGGAGGCCGTCAGGTCACCGAACTGGGAGATGATCCCGCCCAGAAGGCCGATGATCAGGCAATGGATGAGCCAGGGTTTGGCGAAGAAGAATCCGAAGATCCCGCAGAGGATGATGCTCCCCAGGGTCCCTCCGACGGATCCTTCGATGGTTTTTTTCGGGCTGATCTTCGGGCAGAGCTTGTGCTTACCGAGGGCATAGCCTGTGAAGTAAGCCATGATGTCCGTACCGAAAGCGGTGATGACCACGAGCCAGACCAGGTTCTTCAGACCGGGCACCAGCATGCCGTCCATGGCCAGCAAGCCTATGTGATAGGAGAAGAAGATGATATAGAAGATGCCGGTGATGGTAGCGAGGGCATCCTCCAGTTTTCTTTCATCGATCTTGAAGAGGTACAAAAGGCTGGCCAGCACGACCGCGAAAAACCAAAGCATATAAAAGAACGGGCTGTCATCCCCGCTCTCCGCCAGGGAAAGATGCTGGTACAGTCCAATGCCATAGAGGGCGACCGCCGCGCAGACCGCGATCGGGTAGCTCGCATGGATGTCCATGGCCTTAAAGCCTTTGAAAAATTCATAGACCGCCATGACGCCGATGACGAAGCACCCTGCATAAAGCACATAGCCGCCGATGATCAGGATCACCAGCAGCGGAGCCATGATCAGTCCGGATAATACTCTTGTTTTCATACTCTTTAACCTCTACTTCCGGCCACCGAAACGCCGGTCTCTGCCCTGGTATTCTTCGATGCACTTCTCGAATTCCTCCGGGGAAAAATCCGGCCACAGCACATCGGTGAAGACGAACTCGCTGTAAGCGCTCTGCCACAGCAGGAAGTTGGATAGCCGCTCCTCCCCGCTCGTTCTGATGATCAGTTCAGGATCGCCGCATCCGGTCTCCCGCGCGCCCGTATAGAGCCGCTCGGAGATCATGTCCTCTGTGATCTGTTCCGGATCGATCTCACCGTCCGCCGCCTCCTTGGCCAGAAGCTGCACGGCACGGAGGATCTCCGACCTGCCGCCGTAGTTCAGGGCGATGTTGAACTGCAGCCCTGTGTTGCCGGCGGTCTCCCGGATGGCCTTGTCCACGGCCCGGCGGGCGTCCTTCGGAAGCGGGCTGTAGTCGCCCAGGATCCGGATCCGGACATTGTTCTCCATCAGCTCCCTGAGCTCGCTCTCTACGTATTTGATCAGGAGCTTGAAGATCCCGGAGACCTCCTCCGTAGAGCGTTTCCAGTTCTCCGTCGAGAAGGCGTATACCGTCAGATGCTTCATGCCCAGATCATTCGCCCGGCGCACGACTTCGATCATTGACTTCATGCCCGCGTTGTGGCCCGCGAGCCTCGGTACGCCGTGTTTCTTGGCCCACCGACCGTTCCCGTCCATGATGATGGCTGCGTGCTCCGGGATCCTGTTCTTATCCAGCATAGTGTTCCTTTCTGAACTTAAGCGGATGTGACCTATGCAGGCCACATCCGTCGAATCTTGCATTTAGAGAGATAAAAGGAACTATACTTCCATGATCTCTGCTTCTTTAGCGGCAACGATGTCGTCGATGTCCTTGATCGCCTGGTCGACCATCTTCTGGATGTCGTCGAGTGCTTCCTTGCGGTCGTCCTCGGTGTAATCCCCGGCCTTCTCCAGCTTCTTGACCTTATCGTTGGCATCTCTTCTGAGGTTGCGGACAGCGACCTTGGTCTCTTCACCCATCTTCTTGACGGTCTTGGTCAGCTCTTTTCTGCGTTCCTCCGTGACCTGCGGGATCTGCAGCCGGATGACCTTGCCATCGTTGACCGGATTGATCCCGATGTTGGCGATGTTGATCGCTTTCTCGATCTCGGGGATGCTCTTCGGATCAAACGGTGAGATCAGAAGGGTCCGCGGCTCCGGAACGGAGATGTTCGAAAGTGCCTTCAGCGGCGTCGGTGTTCCGTAATACTCTACTGTGACCCTGTCAACGAGAGCAGCATTCGCCCTGCCCGCTCTAACGGTGGCCAGTTCCTCTTTCAAAAGGTTCTCGCTCTTTTGGATTTTTTCCTCCAACAACTCCATACTGAATTCGCTCATGTCGCTACCTCCTGTTTCTATCCTATCGTCCGCTGACGATGGTTCCTATTTTCTCGCCGCATACGGCTTTCATGACATTACCTTCTTCGGCCAGCGCGAATACGTGGATCGAGATATTGTTGTCCCTGCATAAGGCTGCCGCGGTCGCATCCATCACCTTCAGATCCTGTTCCAGCACCTCGGTGTGTGTGAGCGACTCATATTTGACCGCGTCCGGATTGATCTCCGGATCATCGGAGTAAACGGCATCGATCTTCTTGGCCAGCAGAATGACTTCCGCTCCGATCTCAGCGGCTCTGAGCGCCGCCGTCGTATCCGTGGAGAAGAACGGGCTTCCGGTTCCTGCTCCGAAGATCACGACTCTGCCCTTCTCAAGATGCCGGATCGCTCTGCGTCTGACGTAAGGCTCTGCGACTTCCCGCATCTCGATCGCGGACTGGACACGGGTCGGGACTCCCAGGGAATCCAAAGCATCCTGCAGCGCCATCGCATTCATGACCGTCGCGAGCATCCCGATATAATCCGCTGTCGCCCGGTCCATATTCTCGCTGGTCCTGCCCCGCCAGAAGTTGCCTCCGCCGACAACGATCGCGACTTCCACGCCGCTTTCGGCTACTTCCTTAATCTGGGCTGCCACCTTCTTCACATAGGACGGATTGATCCCGAAATGCTGATCCCCCGCCATGGCCTCTCCGCTGAGTTTCAAAAGGACTCGTTTATATTTTGGTTCCATAGATTCTTCTCCTTGTGCTTTTCATACTGTCATACCGAGTCTATTCTACCACATATAGATACTAAACAACAACGGATTTTCGATTTCCTACGGATTATCTCTAAACGCAGCGGCATTCGCTGACGATCATCTCCGGCAGCATATCGTGCGCCTCCGCCGGAAGCGCATCCACGATCTGAAAATCAAAACACACCGCGATCGTCCGGCACGCCGGATACCGGCTCAGATATTTATCATAATATCCTCCGCCATACCCGATCCTGTGCCGCTGCGGATCAAACACCGACCCCGGCATGATGATCAGCGTGCGCTCATCCGGCTCCAGCACATCTTCCGATACCGACTCCCGGATGTGGAACGGCCCATCTTCGACCATCTTCTCCTCATCATATGCGTTAAAGACCATCTCCTCGCCGGTCACCTCCGGTATGTACACCTTCTTCCCGTCTTGCAGGGCCGGCCCGATCAGCCGGTCCGCCTCCACCTCGTTATTGATCGGCATGTATACGCAAAGGCTGGCCGCCTCCCTGTACAGGTCCGTCCCGCGCACCCTCTCGCAGATCTTCTCGGATAGCTCACTTACCTGTTCCGCGGACATGGCCCGGCGCTTCGCCAGGATCTCTTTGCGGATCGCTTTCTTCGCAGCCGCTGCTTCGGCCATTGCTGTCTCTCCCATCTTGCTCCTCCATCTGGCTTTCTCTAAACTCAGGCTATTTCACGGTGACCGTGATCCGCTTATATACACCATTCGCGGCATACACGATGATCTTGGTGCTTCCCTTGGTGATGGTATGCATGATCTTGGATGTTGAGATCACGTTGCCATTCTCATCCAAAGCGATGAGGATTAACTTGTAATTCGTCTTTGGCTGCATCACACTTACCCCCATACTGCCATCTTTTTCATTACTTATTATTGTATAAGAAATGTAAGCTGCATTCAATTCATATCTTGCATCTGAAGACGGCAACGCCAAATGCATTTTTTCCCTTAAAACGCGGCTAAGAATCCTTGTAAACGTTGAAACTTCGCTCAGCTTAGCCGCGGGTTTTTCGCTCCGAAGGTGGTTAGAAGACGGTTTGAACAGAAAAAATGTAAATAACTGTCAAATCCCGCGGCTAACAATCCTCACAAACGTTGAAACTTCGCTCAGCTTAGCCGCGAAAAATGACTGAAAAGCCAAAAGTGCGCGGCTAAAGCGAACGTGATTTCAACGGTTTCGGGCATTCTTAGCCGCGTTTCGAGGCCAAAAATGACATTTGGAGCAAAAGCCATGACAAAGAAATCCATGCGCAAATGAGTCATCCGCTGCGCGAAGGATCATGGGCAGAAATCAGATCGGTCCTTGAAATTCCAAGCTTCTCATGGAGCAAAGGCTGGTCCGTCCCTTCCTGCAAAACAGTCCTGTTATCAGAATATTGCAGACAATCATCCGGCTTTC
>JAFRLD010000085.1 GCA_017431395.1 Bacillota bacterium
CTTCTTCTCCTAGCGCAGTGGCGCCGATCAGGACGAGGTCCGGGTCCTCTTCACGCAAAGCCTTAGCCAGGCTGCTGATCACGGCCATATGGTTCATCGCAGGGTCCGGGGTATCAAGATCTGGCGCACCGGCCTCCGGCCCCGCGCCCTTCGCTTCGCGGGCGATGCGAACGAATTCGGTCTGCCCGGCATCAAACAGGCTTTCGGCCTTAGCCATCAGCTGCTCTGCCACCGGATGGCCCTGATCAAACACGACAATTTTTTTGATCGTATCTTTTCTCATCTCAAACCCCCGCCTTCTCGATCAGTTCCAGGATCCGGACGGCTGCGGCTTCCGGGTCATCCCCAAGAGATACACCCTCCCTGCCCAGGTCCGGCTCAAACAGCCGCCCCGCCTTCGTGGGCGATCCCCCGAGGCCGAGGCTTCCCGGATCCAGCCCGAGGTCTTCATTGCTCCAGATCGTGAGAGGTTTCTTCCTCGCTTTGATGATCCCCATGGCATTGACCAGCCGCGGCTTGTTCGCTTCTCTTCCGACCGCGACCACCGCCGGCAGGGGACATTCGAAGATCAGATCCCCCTCCTCCGATTTGCACGCCGCGCGGAGCACGGCATCCGCCTCTGCGCCGCACGCATCTCCATCCGCCTCGCCGCAGACCGGCGCCACCTCCAGGCTCCGGGCTCCGCAGATGTGCGGCAGTTCCAGCCATTCCGCCAGCTGCGCAGGCACATGGGACGTGCCGCCGTCGGCGCTTTCGTTTCCGGCCAGGATCAGATCGAATCCCGGGGTACCGGCAGCTTCCGCCGCCTCCGAAGAATCCGCGATCTTTCGCACCGCCTCAGCTAACACCCGCGAAGTCACATACGTGTCCGCGCCGCCAAACAAAGGATCCGACAGCAGGAATGCCCGGTCCGCCCCCATGGCCAGACTCTCGACCATCCGGTCACGGCTGAACGCAGGCGCCATGCTGAGCACGGTCACGCTGCCGCCGAACTGCTCCTTCAGGCGCAGGGCTTCCTCCAACGCATTCTTATCCGCAGGATTGATCACCGCCGGTACGCCCTCCCGGACGAGCCTCTTCGTCTCGGGATCGATCCTGAGATCTCCATATTTGTCCGGATCCGGCACCGGTTTGATGCATACCAGTATCTCCATCAGCGCTTCCTCATTTCACGTGGTTTAGAATTTGCGAAGGGTATCTCCCGCGATGATCACCTTCTGGATCTCGCTGGTCCCGCCGGAGGAGATGCAGGCCAGGGCATCTCTCATATATCTGCCGGCCGCATACTCATTGACTACGCCGTAACCGCCCATGACCTCGATGCACTTTCTGGCATTGCGGCAGGCCGCATCCGTTGCGAAATACTTGGCCATGGAGAACTCTGTAGCCGCCGGCTTGCCCTCATCCTTCAGGGCGGCCGCTCTATAAAGCATCAGTCTGGCCGCTTCATAATCGCACCGGATCTCCGCCACGTGGAACTGGATCGCCTGTAGCTTGGCGATAGGCTTACCATAAACGATCCGCTCATTCGCGAACTTCACCGCATCCTCAAGGCATCCGCGCAGGATCCCCGTGGCGATCGCTGCCATGCTGGCCCTGCCGACCTCTCC
>JAFRLD010000086.1 GCA_017431395.1 Bacillota bacterium
CGATCGACTTTTTTTCTTTCATCACCTTCTGGGCGTTCTCGGGGTCCCCCCAGAAATCGGGCACATTGACCTGCTCATCCAGCTGGGCCAGCCTTTGCTTAAGCTCCTCCGGGCGCAGGGATTCCTCCGCACCCTTCAGCAGCTTCTTCAGCTCCGGCAATTCTGTTCTAATCTGATCAGTCTGTATCATATCAGCTCCTGTATCTTTCTAGCACTACGGTAAGCTTTATGCATTCCTGCCACAGCAGTGCTTATACTTCTTCCCGCTTCCGCACGGACAGGGGTCATTTCTTCCGACCTTCGGCGTATCGCGGCGTACGGTCTCCTGCTTCCGCTCTCTTGCCGGGACCGCCGCTGCTGCCGGCGCCTGATCCGGGGCCGCGCCCTGTGCGCCGTCATCTACGTACTCATCCTTGTGGGACTCGCCTTTGCCGGTCACGTTACGACGCTGCGAGGAGGTCTTCATGGTGACGTTATAGCAGAACTTGACGAACTCCTCCTGGATCGCCGCGATCATCAGCTCGAACATGGCGAAACCTTCGTGGGCATAAGCCGCTGCCGGATCCTGTCCGCCAAGGCCTCTGAGGCCGATACCGCTCTTTAACTGGTCCATGGCGTCGATGTGGTCCATCCACTTGTTATCGACGACACGCAGCAGGATCATTCGCTCGACGTCACGCAGACGCTCTGTTCCGATCTCGCGTTCCTTCTCTTCGTACAGCTCCTCGAAGTCCTGATAGAGGCCTTCCTTCAGGGACTGCTCGTCCATGTTCTGCAGGTCCGCCCGGGTCTCCGGGTCATCCAGGTCGAATTCCAAAGGCTGGAACCGGTCGGTGATCTTCGAAAGCCCCTTATTGATCGTTTCGAAATCCCATTCCTCCGGATACTTGGAGGCGATGACCACCGGATCGACTACCTCGTCGATCAGCTTACGGGTCATGTTGGAGACCTCATCCCTCAGGTCCTCGCCAAAGAGTACTCTCTTTCGCTCGCCGTAGATGATCTCCCTCTGCTTGTTCATGACGTTGTCGTACTGCAGGACGTATTTACGGATGCTGAAGTTTCTGCCTTCGACCTTCTTCTGGGCATTCTCGATCTGCTTGGTGATCATGCCCGATTCGATGGCTTCGTCTTCTTCGACGCCCAGCTTTTTGACGATATTCTGCATTCTCTCGCCGCCAAACAGCCGCATCAGTTCGTCCTCCATAGAGATACAGAACTGGGTCTTGCCCGGGTCGCCCTGACGTCCGGAACGGCCTCGCAGCTGGTTATCGATACGTCTGGACTCGTGCCGCTCCGTACCGATGATGCAGAGGCCTCCTAGCTCAACGACCTTCTCCTGCTCCGGCCGGCGCTCCTCCCTGTACTGGGCCAGCAGCTTCTGGAAAGTTTCTCTGGCTTCCAGCAGCTCCGGATCATCGCTCTGGATGAAGGAGGTTGCGAAGGCGATCTGGTCCTCGTCGTATTCGAGCTCTGCCATCTTCTTTTTGGCCTCGAATTCCGGGTTGCCGCCCAGGATGATGTCGGTACCACGGCCGGCCATGTTGGTCGCGATGGTGATCGCGCCGAGACGGCCTGCCTCCGCGACGATCTGCGCTTCCTTCTCATGATGCTTCGCGTTCAATATGTTGAAGTTCTTGATGCCGCGCTTGCGGAGCATGTCGGCGATCAGCTCGGATTTCTCGATGGAGATCGTACCGACCAGGACCGGCTGCCCGGTGCTGTGGGCCTGTTCGACCAGGTCGGCGATGGCATGATACTTGCCGCGCTCTGTGGCGTAGACCGCATCCTGCAGGTCGTTTCTGGCGATCGGCTTGTTCGTCGGGATGACCACGACGTCCATGTTATAGATATCGACGAATTCCGCTTCTTCTGTCTTCGCTGTACCGGTCATGCCGGCCAGCTTTTGGTACATACGGAAATAGTTCTGCAGTGTGATGGTCGCCAGCGTCTTTGACTCGGACCGGACCAGGACCCGCTCCTTAGCCTCGATCGCCTGGTGGAGACCGTCGCTGTAGCGCCGTCCGAACATCATACGGCCGGTGAACTCATCGACGATGATGATCTCGCCGTCCCGGACGACGTAGTCAACGTCCCGCTTCATCATATGGCGGGCTTTCAATGCCTGCTGTACGTGGTGGTTGACTTCCATGTTCTCCGGATCGGAGAAGTTGTCGATGCCGAAATAGGCTTCGCACTTGGCCACGCCTTCTTCGGTCAGGGCGATCTGCTCGTCCTTCTCTTCGATGGTGAAGTCCTGTTCTTTGGCCAGCTTTTTCACGAAGTCGTCCGCCTTGCGGTACATGTCCGTGGATTTATCGCCTTTGCCGGAAATGATCAGCGGGGTCCTCGCCTCATCGATCAGGATGGAGTCGACCTCGTCGACGATGGCGTAGTTCAGATCACGCTGCATCATCTCCTCTTTATATACGACCATGTTGTCGCGCAGATAGTCGAAGCCGTATTCGTTGTTGGTGCCGTAGGTGATGTCCGCCAGATAGGCCGCCCGGCGTTCCTCTTCGCTGATCCCGTGGATGACGCAGCCGACGGAAAGTCCCATGAAGGTGTACAGCTTGCCCATCCACTCCATATCACGCTTGGCCAGATAGTCATTGACGGTGACGACGTGCACGCCCTTGCCTTCGAGCGCGTTCAGATACGCCGGCAGGGTCGCCACGAGGGTCTTACCTTCACCGGTCTTCATCTCGGAGATACGGCCCTGATGAAGGACGATGCCTCCGATGACCTGTACCCGGAAATGCTTCATGCCCAGGGACCTCCATGCGCCTTCTCTGCAGGCGGCGAACGCCTCAGGCAGGATATCATCCAGAGTCTCTCCGGCGGCGAGCCGGTCCTTGAACTCCTGTGTCTTCCCCCGCAGCTCCTCGTCGGACAGGGCTTCCATCTGTCCCTCGAGAGCCATGACTTTATCGGCGATCTTCTCGACCTTGCGAACTTCCTTATCGTTCAGATCTCCGAACAGTTTCTCCATAAAACTCATTTGTCTCTTTCCTCCGTTTCCTCTTCGTCCGCGATGGTCTCGCAGACCAGATTTATCTCGATTGCCTTCCTGTCATCCGCCTTGGTCACGCGGACTTTTAGTAATTTGTCTCCGATGGTTGTCTCGAACCGGTCGTCCCGTTTCGGCAGCCGGTCCAGATTTATCGCCACCCATCCGTTGATGGTGTTGACTTCCTGTATCTCTTCATCGATGCCCAGATAATCGAAGATCTTCTCTACGTTGGCGCTGGCCTGCACCCGGTAGCTTCCGTTCTGCAAAGGCAGGATCTCCTTATTTATGACGACATCGTGTTCATCATAGATCTCACCGACCAGCTCCTCGATGATATCCTCCATGGTAACAAGGCCTTCGGTCCCGCCGTATTCATCGATGACGATGGCCATATGGGTCTTTAGCTGCTGCATCTTCCGGAGCAGATCGAAGATCTTGATAGTCTCGGCCACGAATACGACCGGGATGATATAATCCATGATCTTCTTATCTGTACCAACGATATGGTTATGAAAATCCTTCTGGTTGATGACCCCGATGATCCGGTCGATGTCCTCCTCATAGACCGGCAGCCTGGTATAACCGGTATCACGAAAAAGCTGGGCCAGTTCTTCATTGGAGATCTCCGTATCGACGGCTACCATGTCCGGACGCGGCGTCATGACATCCTCCGCCGTCAGCTCATCGAATTCGATCGCGTTCTGGATCAGTTCGCTCCTGTTTTCGTCCAGGCTCCCGCCGGTCTCCGCCTCCTCGACCATGGTCAAGATCTCATCGTCGGTGATGGTCTCCTCTCCTTTGATGATAAAGAGTTTCGTTATGAGCTGTTTCCATTTCGAGAAGATATAAGTGA
>JAFRLD010000009.1 GCA_017431395.1 Bacillota bacterium
ATCCATGCACTTGTCAAGAACCTTCTGGTCAGGATGTCTTACATCCAGTGAGAATTCCGCTTCGTCCGGAATGCAGGTGTGGATGCAGGGGTGTACATAGATCTCGCCGGTGGTGAATACGAATTCATATTCGCTTTCGCCGCTCTCGAGGAGTTCCTTGTTGTAAGCATCATATCTCTCATGCAGCTTGCAGAGGAATTCTGCCGCAGCATGCAGAGCGTCATGTCTCTTAGCCATCGGGAATGTACCTGCGTGAGCTGTGAATCCGTGGAATCTTACTCTGTAGTTGAACATACCCATTACGAGCTGTACAGCACCGATCTCATTGCCGTTGTCCTCGAGGATCGGGCCCTGCTCCAGGTGAGTCTCGAACATAGCGCAATACTTGTCCGGGCTGATTCTGTTCTCCTTCGGTCCCTTGAACTTGGTCGCTGCCAGAGCTTCACCGAAGTTCGCGAACTCGGAGTCGTCCATCGGCTTGGAAGCCATCATGTTCTCATAAACGAAGTTTGGCTTCAGATAATCCGGCAGGTAATCATAGCAGATGATACCGGAAACCATCATTGCCGGCGGATACAGGGAACCTTCTTCATTGGTCCAGATCATAGCGGTCAGCGGGTGTTTGTGCGGAATATTCTCAGCAACTACTGTTTCCAGAACTTCCATACCTGTCATAACGCCCTCGATACCATCGTAGTTACCACCGTTCTTAACGGAGTCGCAGTGGGATCCCATAACGATTCTCTTAGCGTTCGGGTCAGATCCCTCAATGGTCGCATACATGCAGGCAACATCGTCGCACTCGATCTTAGCGCCGATCGCTGTCATTCTCTTGACGAACTCTTCTCTTGCCTGATGTGCTGCCGGAGACAGGGAATATCTTGTGATACCGCCGTGACCTGCATCGCCAAACTGCGCGAAGGTTTTGATCTTGTCAGACATTCTCTCTAAACTACACTGATACATAACATTAGCCTCCTTTAAAAACTTTAACTAATAGATCAATAATAGATACGATAGCTTTTCTGGTTTGAAACCAGTTACATTCTTATCTTTATTATATTCAGTTTTCAGAATATTTCAAGCCCTTTTGCACAAGATCTTCACTATTTTCAAAAAAAGAAGGACATATGTCCTTCTTTCACAGCAAACTTGTACAATCATGTCCCGTCAGACTCTATTTTCTGTATAATCTTGCCATCTCCGCCCCTGTATCTGCGGTACCGGTTTCAGCCGGTCCGGGATCACAGTCCGAGAGACAGTTTTTTTGCCGGGCAGATGAAGGTGCAGAGCCCGCATCCGGTACAGTTCGTCCGGTCTACATGAACGGTCTTACCAGCCTTTGCGATCGCCTTGTACATACAGGTCTCAACGCACCGGTCGCAATGTTCCTCACACGGAACACCAATGACCGTACTGACGAATGGCTCATAGCGCATCTCATCAAAAGACTTCAGATTGGACAGGGCCCGCCCGCAGATCTTCTGCGGGTCCTTCTCTCCGTTCGCCTCCATCCACTCCTGCATCTCATCGACGATGGTGCGGATGACCTTCTTGCCTTGCAGCATCACCGCAGTCCCGACCTGGACCGTGGACGCCCCAAGCATCATGAATTCCAGAGCGTGTCTGCCGCTGCTGATGCCCCCGATCCCCGAGATCGGGATGTCTACTGTCTGGGCGATGGTAGCCACGGAGGCCAGTGCCATCGGCCGGATATAGTCGCCGGAAACGCCTCCATAGGTAGAGAGCATCGGGCGCGCCTGCTCCAGATCCACCCCGAGGATCCCCCGGACCGTATTGATGGCGCTGACACCGCTGCCGCCGGCCTCCTTGACGGCCTTCGCCACCTTGGATATATTCGTCGTGTTCTGGGAGAGCTTGACCATCACCGGGATCCGCACCGCCGAAACGACGGCCTTCGTCATCTCATAGATCACATCCGCGTGTGAGGCGACGACCTCCAGGGATTCCAGCATAGGGTTCGACACCGACAGTTCGATCGCATCCGCCCCATATTTTTCCAGTTTGCTGGCAAGATATGCCAGTTCCGACGGAGAGTGGGCAGAGATACTGCCGATCACGACGCCGCCGTCTGACTTGGCGATCTCCATTTCACGCTCCCATCCCTCGATCTGGATGTCACTGTAGAGCCGGATATTCTGCGCTCCGTTCTCATCACAGGCGATCCGGGGCCCGACGTCTATCATCGTGTCGCTGACGATGCTTTCGGTCACGACGGCACCGGCTCCTGCGGCGATGGAATCATGCAGATTCGCCCCGTCCATGTTCCATGGACCGGCGGCTACGATCACCGGATTGTTTAGTTCGATACCCAGAAAATTAGTTTTCAGCATAGTCGGGCTCCTTCTTTAAAACATCTCCCCAATACGTTCCTTATGCCCGCACGACTTCCGGATCCTCATCCGGGGACGCAGCAGGATCTGCTTATCATCCCTCGACTCGCCGTCGATCAGGTCAAACAGGATCCGGGCAGCATAGATCCCCATCTTTCGGAACGGCAGTTCCACCGTCGTCAGCTTCGGTTCGATCAGATTGGACATCCGGTTGTTGCCAAAGCCCGCTATCGCCACATCATCCGGGACCTTATAACCGCTGTCTTTTAATGCGTCGATCGCCCCGTAAGCGATCTCATCGCTGGTGGCGAAAATGGCGTCCGGGAGTTTCGTGGCGATCAGCTTCTTCGTGCTGATGTAGCCGCCCTCGATGGAATTCTCCGTCCGAAGGATCATGTCCTCATCCGCCTTAAGGCCGCTGGCCTTCAGGATGTTCCGGTATCCGGTCAGCATCTCCTTCGCTTCCTGCTGCGGATCGCTGCCGCACAGGAAACCGATGGATCTGTGGCCTACCTCGAGCAGATGGGCGATCATCTCTCCGGCCCCATCCCTGCAGTCGACCTTCACGGAACAGGCCTTGCTGTTCTCCTGATTCTCCCCGATCAGAACGACCGGGACCTTCTCCGAATCGATCTGGGCCAGATGCTGTTCATCCAAAGAGGAGAACATCAGGATGATCCCATCGACCCGGCGCATGATCAGCTGCGAGATATACTCCCGCTCCATCTTCTTATCCTTCTCGACATTACACATGAAGGTAATGTACCCCTTCATTCTGGCGACTTCCTCAACACCGCCCGCGATCTCCATATAGGAGCTGTGCAGCATATGAGGGATCACTATGCCGATCGTCTTCGTCTTATTGAAATTCAACCCTTGGGCGAACCAGTTCGGCTTGTATTCCGCCTCCTTCATCACCCGTTCGATTTTTTCCCTGGTTTTCGGCGCCACAGTCTCCGGATGGTTCATGACCCGTGATACCGTTGCGACGGAAACACCCGCAGCCTTTGCGATCTGCTTGATATTCATGTCTTTCCGCCCCTTATTCTCTCTTCCTTCCCTTCAAGCTGAAGGTCTTGCCTTCTGTGATCTCGATCTCTGCAAAAGTCCCGATCAGTTCCTCATCCCCCGGGAAATCCACCAGTTTGAACCCGTCCGTCCTGCCGCTCAGCATTCCCGGCTCCTTCCTGGCCGTTCCATCCACAAGCACCTTTTCTGTCCTGCCGATATACGCGGCGTTCTTTCGCAGACTGATCTCATTCAGCGCATCCACCAGACGGCCAAACCGCTCATGCTTCGTCTCCTCCGGGACCTGATCCCCATACTCCGCCGCAGGCGTTCCCTGCCGCTTCGAATAGAGAAACGTGAAGGCAGAATCATACTCCACCTCTTTTACAAGGCGAAGGGTCTCCTCGAAATCCTCCTCCGTCTCTCCCGGAAAACCGACGATGATATCCGTGCTGATCGTGATCTCCGGAGCTGCCTCCCGCAGCTTGCGGACCAGAGACAGATACTGCTCCTGGGTATATTTTCGGTTCATCCGCTTCAGTACCTGCGTGCTGCCTGACTGCACCGGCAGATGGATATAGTGGCATAGCTTCTCACAGTCCCTGAACGCCCCGATGAGTTTATCCGAAAGGTCCTTCGGATGGGAGGTCATGAACCGGATCCGCGCAAGACCCGGGATCTCATTCAGTGCATAGATCAGGTCCGTGAAATCCCACGGCTCCTCCTGCGTCTCAGCCGTCCCTTCTTTCGGGATCCCCCGGTAGGAATTGACGTTCTGCCCAAGCAGCGTCACCTCCTTCACACCGTCTTCCGTCAGTGCTCTGACCTCGGCCAGGATATCCTCGGGGTGACGGCTCTTCTCCCGTCCTCTCGTATACGGCACGATGCAGTAGGTGCAGAAGTTGTTGCATCCATACATGATGTTCACGAAAGCTTTGTGCTTATACAGGCGCTGCGCCGGAAGCCCCTCTACGATCTCTTCCCGGTCCTTATAGATGCGTTCCACGCGGGTCTCGCGGGAGCTTCGGATCGCATGCTTCGCTATGGTATAATCGCGGTCTGTCATCGGGATCAGATCATCGTTTGCAGCCTCATCCTCCTGCGTGAACGCTTCCCTGCCGCGGTATAGCTGCTGCAGCATCTCCGGGAACTCATGGATATTATGCGTTCCGAAGATCACATCCACCCAAGGGTATTGTCTTCGGATCGCCGTTACGATATGCTCCTGCTGCATCATGCATCCGCAGACGCATACTGCAAAGGCTGGATTGATCGCCTTTAACTTCTTCAGCTGGCCGAGCGTTCCGAAAAACCGCTTGTCCGCGTTCTCCCTGACACTGCATGTGTTGATGATCACAATGTCGGCATCCGTCCGGCCCTCTGCAGGCTCGCTTCCCTCTTCCCGGAGCAGCCCTGCGATGGTCTCCGAATCATGCTCGTTCATCTGGCATCCGAAGGTTATGATATGATATTTTTTCCCCTGCAGTTCCTTCATCCGCTCTCTGTCCCTATGCCTGTTCGTGTTTCTTATCTCTTCCCATCAGCAGCTCGATGGCCTCGGAAGCCTTGAGTTCTCCCCTTGTGACCCTATAGATCGCGTCCGTGATCGGCATCTCGACGCCGACCTCTTTAGCGAGCTCATAAGCAGCTTCTGCCGTGTACATGCCCTCAACGACCATGCCGACTTCCTTTACCGCTTCCTCCGGTGCCATCCCTTCTCCGATCAGGAATCCGCAGCGGCGGTTCCGGGAGTGCATGCTGGTGCAGGTCACGATCAGATCTCCGGTCCCGGCAAGTCCCGCGAAGGTCTCTCTCTGGGCGCCCAGTTTTTCCCCGAGCCGCATGATCTCAGCAAGTCCTCTGGTCATCAGGGCAGCCTTTGCATTATCCCCGAATCCCATTCCGTCGGAGATCCCGGCACCCAGCGCGATGATGTTCTTAAGCGCGCCTCCAAGCTCCAGCCCGATGACATCGTCTGAGGTATAAACGCGGAAACGGTCCGTCATAAACAGATCCTGGATCGCCTCAGCAGAAGAAAGATTTCTTGATGCGACCGCTACAGTCGTCGGCATCCTGCGTCCCACTTCTTCGGCATGGGACGGACCGGACAGAACCACATATTTATCCATATCGAAGAACTCCTCCGCGATCTGGGAGAGTCTCTCGTGCGTACCTCTTTCGATTCCCTTGGCCACGTTGATCAGCAGCATCTCGCCCGTGATATAAGGCTTCGCTGCTTCCGCAGCACTGCGAAAATGCTGCGCGGGAGCGGAGAACAGTACTACATCGGCATCCTTCACAGCCTCTTCATTCGTATAAGCGAAAGAAATGTTCTCATCCAGCTTGACTCCGGGAAGATAATCCGTATTCTCTCTGCTGCTTTCCATCCTGTGCAGATGCTGCTCATCGACATCGAATATCCGCACCTGGTTCCCTTTTCCTGCCAGTACCGTTGCCAGCGCAGTGCCCCAGCTTCCTGCGCCAATGACTCCGATCTTACTCATCTTCTTGCCCTCCTTCATTGGATTTGTCCTTCTTTTCGAATATACTCATGATCGGCTCTTCCCCGTGCGCCAAACGGACGATGTTTGCCCTGTGCTTGATCAGCATGATGATCGCCATCACCGCTGCATAAGGGAAAAAGCCCGGTTCCAGAAAAATAGCCAGTATCGCGAACGCAATGGCCCCGATGATGGAGCCCAGCGACATTCTCTTCGATATGAGCACCACGATCGCCACGATGATCAGGGCGATCAGTGCCAGCAGCGGTTTCACCGCCAGTACGGCCCCGAAGGCGGTTGCCACTCCCTTGCCGCCTTTGAACTTATATATGATCGGCCAGACATGCCCTAAAAACACGCAGAGCGCACAGATCCACCCGCCTGCAGGGCCTGCCGCCAATGTTCCGATCAGCACCGCTATGACGCCTTTCAGGATATCCACGATACATGTGATGGCACCGGCTTTCTTGCCCATGACCCGCAGCGCGTTCGTGGTCCCAGCATTGCCGCTGCCCTCTTTTTTGATATCGATGCCCTGCTTTTTCGCCATGATGGTCGAAGGCGAAATGTTGCCGATGAAATAGGCGATCACGCCAAGTCCGCCGAGCGGTATGAAATTGATGAATGTATCCATTTCACTAAACCTCTTCTTTCTCGCCTTTTTCCCGGAACACGAACTTCAGCGAGGTCCCTTCGAAACCGAAGGCCTCCCGGATCTTGTTTTCGAGATATCTCGAATAAGAGAAGTGCATCAGCGGCCGGGAATTGATCTTGAACGAGAACAGCGGCGGCTTGACGCCGACCTGTGTCACGTAGTAGATCTTCAGGCGTTTGCCCTTATCCGAGGGCGGCTGCTTCATCATCGTGGCGTCGGTGATGACCGTGTTGAGCTGGCCCGTAGGTACCCGCATCGCCCGGTTCTCGGCGACGTATTTCGCCATCCGGATCACCTGGTCGGTCCTCTGCCCCGTCAGTGCGGAGATGAAGACCGCCGGAGCATAGGACATGAACGTCAGCTCCCGGGCGATCTCCTTTCGGAACTCGTTCATGGTGTTCGTGTTTTTCTCCACCAGATCCCATTTGTTGACGCAGATCACGATCCCCTTGCCCGCTTCATGGGCGATCCCGGCGATCTTTTTGTCCTGTTCCGTGATCCCCTCGGTCGCGTCGATCATGAGCATGCATACGTCGCAGCGCTCGATGGCGGCTACGGCCCGGAGCACGCTGTATTTCTCGATATTCTCATTTACTTTGCTCTTTCGCCGGATCCCGGCGGTGTCGATCAGCAGATAGTCCTCTCCCTCGAAGGTGAACGGAGTATCGATCGAATCCCTGGTGGTTCCCGCGATCGGAGAAACGATCACACGGTTTTCTCCGAGGAGACGGTTGATCAGAGAGGATTTGCCTACGTTCGGCTTGCCGATCATGGCGATCCGGATGGACTCGTCCTCTTCGGTCCCCGCCCCCTCCGGGAAGTTCTCGATGATCTCATCCAGCAGGTCCCCGAGGTTCAGCATATTCGAAGAGGAAATGGGGATCGGTTCCCCGAGCCCGAGCTCATAAAAATCATAAAAATCATCCGGCAGAACCGGCGTATCGATCTTGTTGACCGCCAGTACGACCTTGCGGCCGGTCTTTCGCAGCATGGATGCGACCTCCCGGTCCGAAGCGGTCAGCCCTTCGCGGCCATCGACCATGAACAGGATCACATCCGCCATATCCATGGCCACCTCCGCCTGCTGACGCATCTGCGAGAGTATGATGTCATCGCTGTCCGGCTCGATGCCCCCGGTATCGATCAGGGCGAAATGGATCCCGGACCATTCCGCTTCCGCATAGATCCGGTCCCGGGTCACCCCCGGGGTATCCTCTACGATGGAGACCCGGCGTCCGACGATCCGGTTAAAAAATGTTGATTTACCTACGTTCGGCCGCCCTACGACCGCCACCAATGGTTTACTCATCAAAAATTCCTTTCGCGAAATCCGCAGGCTCGAATTCCTGCAGGTCCTCTATGCCTTCGCCCAGACCAACGAACTTGACCGGCATATCGAATTCATCGGCGATCGTGATCACGATGCCTCCCTTCGCCGTTCCGTCCAGCTTGGTCAGGACGATCCCTGTGATGTCCGCTGTCTGTCCGAATTCCTCTACCTGCGAGACGGCATTTTTGCCGGTCGTCGCATCCAGGATCAGCAGATTCTCTCTCTTTGCCTCAGGCCATTCCCGGGTGATGACCCGGTTCATCTTGGCGAGCTCGTCCATGAGGTTCTTTTTGTTCTGCAGACGGCCGGCCGTATCGCAGATGAGAACGTCTATGCCCTTCGCCTTCGCGGACTGGATCCCGTCATAAATGACCGCAGACGGGTCGGCTACCTCCGCATGGCGGATCACATTGACGCCGACACGCTCGCCCCAGATGGCGAGCTGCTCTCCTGCAGCCGCCCGGAAGGTGTCTGCTGCCGCCAGCATGACGGTCCTGCCTTCTTTCTTCAGCTTATGGGCCAGCTTGCCGATGGTCGTGGTCTTGCCGCCGCCATTGATGCCGATCATCAGGATGATCAGGGGATACTCGTCGCAAAGCTTCTGATTCTCTCCCTTATCCATCAGGTCCGCGATGATCTTACCTAGCCGGATCTTGATGACCGACGGCTTCGTCATATTATTGCTCTGGACCTCCTGACGAAGCGTCTCTACGATCTTCATGGTCGTTTCCATGCCGATGTCCGAGGTGATCAGGATTTCCTCCAGCTCCTCGAAGAAATCTTCGTCGATGGTCGGCCGCATCATCAGGGCATCCGAGACGCGCTGTGAAAGCTTGCCGAACACTGATTTTTTCTTATCTCCTAACATGTTATGCTCCTGTTTTCTCTTCTGCAAATGTCGTATCGCCCAGATCCAGTGAAAGGACCTTCGAAACGCCCTTCTCTGGCATCGTCACTCCGTAAAGCACATCCGCCTGTTCCATAGTCGCCTTCTGGTGGGTGACCAGGGCGAACTGGATCCCGTCAAATTTTCTCAGGGCCTGGATGAACCGGTCGATGTTGGCGTCATCCAGCGCCGCCTCCACCTCGTCCAGAATGCAGAACGGGGTCGGCTTCGCCTTCAGCACCGCGAACATAAGGGCTATGGCGGTCAGTGTCTTCTCACCACCGGAGAGCAGATTGATGTTCTGCAGCTTCTTGCCCGGCGGCTGCGCCACTATATCGATGTTCGCCTGAAGCGGATCGTTCTCATCGGAGAGCCGCAGCTCCGCGTGCCCTCCGCCGAACAGCTCCGTGAACATCTCTTCAAAATTGACCACGATCTGATCGAAGCTGGCCCGGAACCGCTCCCGGATGGTCTTGTCCATATCACGGATGATCCCGTTCAGACTGTCCATGGCGCTCTGGATATCCGCCTGCTGCGCCGTCAGGAATTCGTACCGTTCCTTCACCGTCTCATATTCTTCGATCGCTCCGACATTGACCTCGCCCATCTCCTTCATGCGATTTTTGATCTGACGGTTCTCCTTGACCGCCGAAGACATGACGAACTTCTCCGCCTTGAATTCCATCGCCTGGATATAGGAGATCTCGAAGTCCTCCCAGAGTTTGTCCTTGTAGGTCTCGAGCTGTGTTTCGTTCTTCGCCTTGCGGATGTCCAGTTCGTATTTGCGATTCTGAAGATCCTCCAGTTTCGCAGACAGTTCTTCCCGCTGGGCATTGCTCTCGGAAAGCTGGCTGTTCACTCCCTGCTTCTCTTCGGAGACCTCTGCCAGATATTCCTCGATCCGCTGCTTCGCTTCTTCCTTCTCATGGATCAGATCATCCATGTTCATGTGTCCGGAGGTGAGCTCCTCCTTCTCGCTGCGGAACTGCTCCTGCTGGATCTTTCTCTGCTCGATATCCCGGTCGATCTGCATCAGGCTTTCTTCGGCAGCGCGAAGTACATATGCCGCGTGAGAGGATCTCTCTTCACTGGTCTTGACGGCGATCCTGGCTCTCGTGATATCTTCACTGACCTGATCGAAATCCGCCTGCTTCTTTTCCCTTGCCTCAAGCTGCTGTTCACTGGCCGCGGTGATCTCTTCGGTCTTCGCTTCGTTTTCCCTGATGGAATCCTGCAGACCTTCGATCACGGACGCGGAGTGCTCCATTTCGGAGCGGATGCTCTCCAGTTCCCGCCCGATCTTCTCTTCGCTCGACCTGAAATCGCTAAGGGCTGTCTCCGCCAGCTGGATCTCATGATCATGCATCAGCAGGGCATGCTCCCCTGCCCGGATCTGGCCTTCGAGTCCGGAGAACTCTCTGCCGAAGCCTTCGGTCTCCTGCTGGAGCTTCTTCAGCTGCTGTCTTTTGGCCTCGCCGGTCGCAGTAAGCCTCTTTATCTCTTCCTGAAGGCTGCGGATCTCCGCCTTTCGCTCCAGGATGTCTGCTGTCTTATTGCGGTATTTGCCGCCGGTGATCGCGCCTGCGGAGTTGATGATCTCTCCATCCAGCGTCACGACCCGCATGCCTCTGCCTTTTTTTGAGATGCGGATCGCATTATCGATGTGATCCACCAGGATGACCCTGCCGAGCAGGTACTCCATGATCTCATCATACGCTTCATCATATTCGACGCAGTCCGGTCCGAATCCGATGAATCCGGATTCATCCCGCAGTCTCTCATCCCTTCGCGAATCCGCATGGATCGATGCGATGGGGAGGAAGGTCATCCGTCCGGCTTTGTTTTTTTTCAGTGCGCGGATTGCCTCTCTGGCGCTGGCATCATCTTCACACACGATGTTCTGAAGGCTTGCGCCCAGAGCGGTTTCGAGCGCTGTCTCATAGCCCTTCGGCACATGGATCAGGTCTGCTACAACGCCCCGGATCCCGCGCAGATCCGACTTCATGATAAACCGGACCGCACCATTATATCCTTCATAGTTGTGCTCCATCTCTTCGATGGTCCTGCTGCGCGCCGTCAGCTGGCCCAGCCGGATCCGAAGCTCCTCGAGCTCCTTTGTCAGATCCTTCTCCGTCCGCCGGTTCTCCTGGAGCTTCTTTTCCAGCTCTTCTCTTCTCTGCCTCTGTATGGTAAGGGTCGATGCAGCATCTTCCCGCGCCTTCTGCGCCTGCTCCAGGTCATCCCGGCTCTTCTGGCTGCCGCTGCTTCCGCTCTCCTGTTCCTGCAAAAGCTGGCCCCGCCTTTTCTCAAGCGTCTCCTGCAGCATTTCCATACTGCTGATCTCAGATCTGGCACGCGTGATCTCGCCGGAGAGACGGAACAGCTCATCCTTCGCGGCATCTGCCTGCGCTGAGAGCTCTGCCATTTCCGCAGCCATCACATTATAACGGATCACCTGCCGCTCCAGTTCCTCCTGGGCAGTGCCGGCTTCTTTATCGACTCTCGCCTTCTCTTCGAGCACCGTCTCCCGGTTCCCGGTCTCGCGCTCTTTTCGCTCCTCCAGCTGCAGGATCTCTTCCGTCAGCCGGTCCTCATTCTGCTCGATCGCCGCGAGCCGCTCGCTGTCGACCTCGCTCTTGTTCACGACGGCATTGAGTTCACTGATGGAAGCGAGCAGTTTTTCTCTCGCCTCTGCCTCGATCTCCTCCAGATGGTCCCGCTGCTGGGTCAGGCCGGACGTTCCTTCATCCAGCTCCGCTTTCTCCTCGCGGACCGCCTCCAGAGCGAGCTGCATCTCCGCCAGATCATCCTTGGCATATTCATTCTTGAGTTCCAGATTTTCTATGTTCTTCAGAATGATGTTGATCTCAAGCTGCTTGTAACGTTCCCGCAGTTTCAGATATTCCTTCGCCTTGATGCTGTCTTCTCTGAGGCCATCGATACGGCTTTCGATCTCACCGATGATATCCTTCACGCGGTCCATGTTGATGCTTGTTGCCGCCAGTTTTCGCTCTGCCTGTGCTTTTCGCGTCCTGTAGGCAACGATCCCGGCCGCCTCCTCGAAGATCTCTCTCCGGTCTTCCGTCTTGTTGCTGATGATGTCAGCGATCTTCCCCTGACCGATGAGCGAATACCCATCCACTCCGATCCCGGTATCCATGATCAGATCGCGGACATCCTTGAGCCGGCACTGGTTCCCATTGATATGGTACTCACTCTCACCGGACCGGAACATCCGCCGGGTGATCGCCACTTCCTGATAATCGATCGGAAGGCTCCCGTCTTCGTTGCCGATCACGAGCGTTACCTCTGCCATCCCGCGGGATTTCCTGCTCGAAGTCCCGGCGAAAATGACTTCCTCCATCTTGCCTCCGCGAAGCATCTTCGGGCTCTGTTCGCCGAGTACCCAGCGAATCGCATCGCTGATATTGCTCTTGCCGCTTCCATTCGGGCCGACAATACCCGTGATCCCCTGATCAAATTCAATTGTGACAGGCTCCGCAAATGATTTGAAGCCGTGCATCTCTATCTTCTTAAAATTCATTCCAGTCCTCTTTCAGAGCTTCGCGGGCGGCTAACTGTTCCGCCTGCTTCTTGCTCTTGCCCCTGCCATGTGCAGCGGGGCTTCCGTCGATGAACAGACAGACCGTGAAGGTCTTGTCATGGTCCGGGCCTTCCTCACCGGTCATCTGGTACCGGATATCCGTAATGCCCTTTGCCTGCAGTACTTCCTGCAGATGCGTCTTATAATCATAAACGATGTATATGCCTTTTTTCGTATCGTCGATCACATCACGGAACAAACGCAGAACGACCATCTTCACGGTTTCATAGCCGCCATCCAGATAGATCGCTCCGATCAGGGCTTCCAGCGCATCCGCTAATATGGATTCCCTTCTTCGTCCTCCGCTCTTCTCTTCTCCGTGCCTAACAGCAAAAAACTGCCCAGCTCAAGTCTGCGCGCAGTCTGTGCCAGAGATTTCTCACACACGATCGTTGCCCGGATCCGGGAGAGCATCCCCTCCTCCTTCTTCGGGAACATGTTGTAGAGTTCCTCCCCGATGATCGCATCGAAGAAGGCGTCCCCAAGGAACTCCAGCCGCTCGTTGCTCTGGGAGATCCCCATCTCCTTGCTGTAGGAGCTGTGGGTCAGCGCTCCCCGGAGCAGCTTCTGATCCCTGAAAACATACCCGAGACTCTCCTGAAGCTTATCGGTGTCCATCATATCCTCTCTATTCCTCTTCGATGACATCCAGATCCAGCATTTCCTCTCTGATGATATCGACGACGTTCTCCTTGGCATATGGGATCCCGCGGATGATGGCATTCTTCACGGCCGTCGCCGTGGAAGAGCCGTGCATCTTCATCACCGGCCCGTTGACGCCAAGCACAGGAGCTCCGCCATATTCTTCATAATCGAACTCATTCTTTAGCTTCATCAGCTGGCTCTTGATGAACAGGGCCCCGATCTTGCTTTTTAGGTTTTCGGTGATCGCGTTCTTTACCAGCTTGAAGATGGTAAGGGATACGCCTTCCGTGAGCTTCAGGATCACATTCCCTACGAATCCGTCACAGACGATCACATCGCAGACTCCCTTCGGGACGTCTCTGGCCTCGACATTGCCGATGAAATTCAGCTGCGACATAGACAGCCGCTGATAGGCATCCTTTGTCACACTGGTTCCCTTGGACTCCTCCGCCCCCAGATTGACGAGGCCTACCCGTGGATTTTCCCTGTTCCAGACCTTCTCGATAAATATGCTCCCCATCAGGCCGTATTCCAAAAGGTTCTGTGCCTTGGACTCGGCGCTGGCGCCGGCATCTACGAGGAGACAGGGCTGCATCGTTTCCATGTCAGGATAGATACTGGCCAGGGCAGGACGGTCGATCCCGCGGATCCGCCCCAGGATCAGCCGAGCGCCTACGATGAGCGCACCGGTGTTCCCTGCGGAAACGAAGAGGTCTCCGGTGCCGTCTTTTAGCATATTAAGGCCGACCACAAGGGATGAATTCTTCTTTTCACGAATCGCTTTGACCGGTGTATCGTGCATAGTGATCTCTTCCGGCGCGTGTACGACTGTGATCCGATCGCCTTTGTATTTGCCTTTTTTCAGCTCTTTGTTGATCGCGTCTTCCTGACCGACGATAATGATCTCATCATCGATCAGTTCGATCGCCTGTATAGCACCTTTAACGATCTCTCTGGGCGCATGATCGCCGCCCATACCATCCAGAATGACCTTCATTGTGTTCCTCCATCCTGTAATAATTTATTCCGCTTCCGCTATGCTGATCAATTCACGAACTCTTCCCGGGATGTCCTCTGCTCCAAACACTGCGGATCCCGCAACGATGATATCCGTCCCGGCAGCCCTTACCTGGGCTATATTATCGGTTTTGACACCGCCATCGATCTCGATCTGGAACTTCAGTCCGCGTTCCTCCCGGATCTCCACGAGCTGCTCGATCTTATGCAGTACGGACGGGATCATCTTCTGTCCCCCGAAGCCGGGGTTCACTGACATGATCAGGATCAGATCCACATCCTCGAGGACCTCCTCCAGCATGCACAAAGGGGTTGCCGGATTGATGGATACCCCCGCTTTGACACCGGTAGACCGGATGTGCTGCAGCGTTCTGTGAAGATGTGTGCAAGCTTCCTGATGTACCGTGATGTATTCCGTCTGGGGCGTGACAAATTCCTCCAGATACGCATCCGGATTCTCGATCATAAGATGCACATCGAATGGCAGGCCGCTTTTGCCTGCAAGGCTCTTCATAACGACTGCCCCGAAACTGATGTTGGGGACGAAGTGCCCATCCATCACATCGACATGGATCAGATGTGCTCCTCCCTCCTCGATCTTCCTCACATCTTCTCCGAGTCTGGAGAAATCGGCTGATAAAATCGATGGTGCCAGCTGTACCATAAGAATGCTCCTCCTGTGTCAGTATTTCTTCTCTTCTTCCAGCTCCTTCAGTAGCGCCAGATAGGAATCGTAGCGCGCCTGACCGATCCTGCCTTCTGCCACCGCTTTCTTGACGGCGCATTCCGGCTCAGCTGCGTGCCTGCAGTTATCAAATCTGCAGCCTCCCAGACTGGCTTCGATCTCCGGAAACAAATGCTGCAGCATGTCCGGTTCGATCTCCGTCAGTGCGAAAGAAGTGAATCCCGGTGTGTCAAAAAGCGCTGTTCCCTCCTCATCCAGAGGAAAGAGCTCCGCATGCCTCGTCGTGTGGCGTCCGCGCTGTGATTTCTCACTGATCGATCCGGTCTGCATCCGCTCATCCTGTAAGAGGTGATTCAGGATCGTCGACTTGCCGACCCCGGAAGCCCCCGCGAGGGCGACTGTCCTGCCGCGAATCAGCTCCCGCAGCCGCTCATACCCCTCCGGGTCGTTCTGATCCAGAAGGACGACCGGATACACCGGCTCATAGACGCTCTGCAGCATCTGCATGCTTTCATGCGCTTTGCGCCCCGAAGACTTTCTCGTATTTGCTGCCAGGTCACATTTATTGATGCAGAGGACCACATCTGTTCCGGCCTGCTCCGCCATGACCAGAAGTTTATCCACCAGCGCCGGCACCGGTGCCGGACGGGCGACCGCCGTGACCACCGCGAAGCAGTCGACGTTGGCGACAAACGGCCTGACGAAACAGTTCTTTCTCGGCAGGATCTCTGTGATGAGATTGTCATCATTTCCTTCGATGACCTCAAACTCGACCTGATCTCCGACCGCCGGCTTGATCTCCTGCAATTTGAAGATCCCTCTGGCCTTGCATCGATATACTGTTTCGCCGGATTTTACGAAATAAAATCCGGCGATCCCTTTCATGATCCTTCCCCGCATCAATCTTCCTCTGTATCATCTTCTTCAGGTTCTTCAGAGGATGAAGGCTCTGTCACGGGCTCAGTCGTGGTTGGTTTTTCGGTCGTGGCCTGCGTTGGTTTCGGGCCCTTGCTGACCTGCAGGTTCACGGAAGTGTTCCTGTCCAGCTTGGATTCCGCATCGTATTGCTGCCACATGACCTCACCCTCTGCGAAGCTGTCGCTCCAGGCGTAGTCAACGGAACCCAGTCTCAGATTCGCGTTCTCCAGAGCTGACTCTGCCTCCGCGAGAGTCTTTCCCTTAAGATACGGCATGGTCGAACGGGCCAGGGACCCATCGCTTGCAACCAGATTCACAGTAGAGCCCTTCTCTGCCTGCGTGCCGCCCGTCGGATCCTGACTGATGATCGTTCCAGCGTTTTTCTCACTGGCCTGTGTCGTTATCTTGCACTTGAACCCTGCCGATTCGATCTCTTCCTGTGCCTCTTCTTCATCCTGTCCGACCACATCCGGGACTTCTCCGTCACCCGGACCGCCGCTGACGAATACGGTGATCGAACTTCCGGTCTTGATCGTTGTGCCTGCCTCCGGATCCTGATTGACGATCAGGCCGGCTTCCACCTCATCGGTGAAGACCGGATCGCCCTCTTTGATCTTAAGATCATTCTCCTCCGCCAGCTGCTCTGCTTCCTTCACCGACAGACCGGAGAAATCAGGCGCCTCTATCTCTTTGCCTCCAAACATCCCCAGCGCGTAACAGATGCCGAGCGCGACCACAAGTGCCGCGACGATCGACGCGATGATGATGATCGGGGCCTTCTTTTTTGAACCACCTGTTTTTTTCTTCTTTCTGGAGGACCTTTCATCCGGAAGGTCTTCTCCATCATCATAATCCGTTTCCGCGATCGGTCCTGCCGGACGCGGTCTCTGGTCCTGTCCCATCAGAACGGAATTACCGACGACGCTGCCGATGAATTCCAGATTGTTCAATGCTTCGATCAATTCGTCCGCGGACGCGTACCGGTTCACCGGGTACTTGTCGGTGCACTTCATGACGATGTGCTCAAGCGCCGGCGGAATGCCTGATACCAGCTCTGACGGAGGGGTCATTTCCCCGTTGATATGCATCAGAGCGATATTGACCGGATTATCTCCGTCAAACGGAACATTGCCGGTAAGCATCTCGTACATGACGATCCCCAGAGAATAGATATCGGATTTCTCATCCACATATCCGCCTCTCGCCTGCTCCGGCGAGAAATAGTGAACGGAGCCGATGATCCCGTCCGTGCTGTCCACGATCGTTGCTGCATTGACCGCCTTCGCAATACCGAAATCGGTGATCTTCGCCGTTCCGTTCGGCGTCATCATGATATTGTGGGGTTTGACGTCCCTATGGATAATATGGTTCTTATGCGCGAATGGAAGTGCTGCGGCGATCTGCTTGGATATAGAGATCACCTTCGGGTATGGCATGGGCCCCTGTTCTTTGATCACATCCGATAAGGCCCTGCCCTCGATCAGTTCCATGACGATGTAATGGATATTCCCTTCCTTGCCGACATCGTAAATATTCACGATGTTGGGATGGGACATGCTTGCTGCCGCCTGGGATTCTCTGCGGAAACTGTCGATAAATTTATGGTCACCTATGAATTCCGGCTTCAGGATCTTGATCGCGACGAAACGATTCAGGAGCTTGTCTTTTGCCTTGTAGACAACGGACATGCCTCCTTCACCGATCCGCTCGAGCAGTTCATATCTGCCTGCCAGTACTTTGCTCATCTTTCCCTCCAGTAACTACACTCTGACACAAATCACGGTAATGTTGTCCCGTCCGCCGGACTTGAGAGCTGCATCGACGAGCTGTGCACACGTATCGTTCATGTTCTTTCCCTCGTCCAGGATCTGCGCCATTTTCGCTTCTCCGACTTCGCCGTACAGTCCATCCGTACAGAGGAGAAGCACGTCTCCGCTGTTCAGTGGCAGCTTGTAGAAATCAGGCTCTACGCCGGCTTCCGCGCCAAGTGCTCTGGTGATGACATTTTTCTGTTTATGGACCTCCGCTTCATCCTCTGTGATCACGCCTTTGTCGATCAGCTCATTGACGTAGGTATGGTCCTTGGTGATCCTCCGGATCTCGTGGTCCCTGAAAATGTATGCTCTACTGTCTCCCAGATTCGCAATGTATCCTTCTCCGCGATAGAGATACGCCATGACAACGGTCGTGGCCATTCCCTTGTACCGGGCCTGTCCTGTGCCCATGGTGTAGATCGCCGTGTTGGCACAGGCGATGGCATCCGTCATATAACCGAATATCTCTTCCGGCGTCGTATTCGCCCGGATATCGTTCTCATTGACGAATCCTGCGATATTCTCGACAGCCGTCCGGCTCGCGACTTCTCCGGAATTATTTCCTCCGACACCGTCCGCCACGATGTAAACATCACATCCAGGAATGACGAAGCAGGCGTCTTCGTTGTTCTTTCGGACTACTCCCTTATTACTTTTGAATCCTATCTGAACCATAAACTGTTAAAATCCCTTCTCTTGCTTGTTCTTTATTGCTGATCTGCCCGCGGCCTTTAATCATAGAGACCAAGCCGTTTCATGACGCAGATGAAGAAACCATCCGTACCGTTCACATTCGGCAGGAGCAGGGTGCGCTCCTCCTTACGGAACCATGGATGCTTCTTCAGGAATTCATTGACGACTTTCTCGTTCTCCTCCGGATTGATCGTGCATGTGCTGTAGACGAGCGTCCCGTTTGGCTTCACGTATTCGGAAGAAGCCGAAAGGATCGCCAGCTGTTTTTTCGGCAGCAGTTCGATCTCAGCCGTGTTCTCCTTGTATTTGATCTCAGGCTTTCTCCTGATGACGCCAAGTCCGGAGCACGGAGCATCTACGAGCACGCGGTCTGCTTTCTCGACATACGCGGAGTCTACACGGGTCGCATCCCATGCCTGTGTCTGGATATTGAGGATCCCGAGCCGCTTCGCTTCCCGGTCCACCTGGTCCAGCCTTCTCCGGTAGATGTCTCCGGCAATGATCTTGCCGGTATTGTTCATGCGTTCCGCAATGGCCGTTGTCTTGCCGCCCGGAGCTGCGCAGACATCCATGATCAGCTCTCCATGCTGCGGATTCAGCTTCTCCGCCACGAGCATCGAGCTCTCATCCTGCGGGGTAAACAGTCCCATTCTATAGTGTTCGGTCTCCAGGAGACGGGGCCCCTTCACGATCAACGCGTTCTGGGCCATCTTGCCTTCCTCGACCTCATAGCCTCTGTCTTCCAGCTGCTCGATCAGATCCTTCTTGACGATCTTGAGCCAGTTCAGACGAATCGTCATCGGCGGACGCTGGTTGCCGGCCTCCAGAAGCTGCTCTACAAATTCCATCTTGTAGTATTTCAGCCATTTCTCGATGATCCATGGCGCATATGAATATCTGATCGACAGATATTTGATCTCATCCTCATCTCTGGCAGGATAATGCATCCTGATATGACGGTTCAGATATTCACGCAGCACTCTGTTCACGAGACCTGCTTTGCTCTTGCAATATTTCTTGGCCAGCGCAACGCTCTCACTGACACCGGCATATTCCGGCACGGAATCCATGTAGCCGAGCTGGTACAGGCCCATACGCAGGATCGTCAGCTCCTGTTTTCTCAGGCTGTCGACGCCTTCGTCCAGGATCTCATCCAGATCATAATCAAGTGTCAGTTTCCGTTCCAATACGCCGTATACCAATTCCCGTACAAAGGCTGGTGAGCTCGGTTTGTTCACCTTGATCTGGTGGTTCAGCGCGAGATTGGAATACGCCTTCTTTGATTCAACGTCCATCAGTGTGATGTATGCGGTCTTCCTGTTGATATCCATCTGATTATCTCCCTTTAAACTTACAAATGTGCATAGTTAACCATCTTAAAAGCTATTCTATCCTAAAACCGTTCCGATTTCAATGGAATTGCCTTTTAAATATTCCGCCGCGGCGATGCGCCTCTTGCCCGGCATTTGAAGCTGTGTCACCCTCAGGATCCCGCCTCCGGCAGCGATGTCGATCCCCTCGGGACCAGCCGCGAGAACGGTGCCCGGAGCCTGATCCGTTTCCCCGTCTATAGCGCATCCCTTCCAGAACTTCATCATCACATCCCCGCAGTAGGTATAGGTCCCGGGCCACGGATCGTATGCCCGCATCTGGCGTGCGAGACGCTGCGGACCCTTCGTGAAATCCACGAGTCCATCCTGCTTCGAGATCATCGGAGCATATGTGGCCAGATCGTCATCCTGCACCTGCGGGACGATCGTATCCAGCTTCTCAAGTGCCTCTACGATCAGCCGTCCGCCCATTGCCGCCAGCTCCTCATGGAGCTCGCCGCAGGTCTTCTCAGCTGTCGGGGTGCTTCCTTTTAGCAGCATGGCTCCGGTATCAAGGCCTTCTTCCATCTGCATGATCGTGATCCCGGTCATCTCATCCCCTTCGAGAAGCGCCGCCTGGATCGGAGCTGCCCCGCGGAATCTCGGCAGCAGGGATCCATGGATGTTCAGGCACCCTCTGGCGGGAAGCTGCAAAATACTTGCCGGCAGGATCCTCCCATAGGCTGCTACGACGATCACCTCGGGGGCTAAGGCTGCCAAAGTCTCCTGGAATTCCTCGTTCCCTTTTAATTTCTGTGGCTGGAATACCGGGATCCCGAGTTCCAATGCCTTCTCTTTTACCGGCGAGAAATGGATTTTTTTGCCCCGGTTCGACTTGGCATCCGGCCTGGTCACGACACCGGCGATCTCATGGCCCGCTTCATAGAGCGCCTGCAAAGCGGGTACGGCGAAATCAGGTGTCCCCATATATACGATCTTCATGCTTCCTCTGTTTCCTCCTGCTCTGGCTGATCCTCTACATGATACATTTTCAGGGCTTTGTCCGGATACAGGATGCCGTCCAGATGATCGTATTCATGACACATCACTCTGGCGGCAAAGCCTTCGAAGGTATAGACCCTCGAGTGTCCATCCCGGTCCAGTCCCTCGATCGTGATCTTGGTCGGACGCACGACGGTCCCGATCATTTCCGGAACAGAGAGGCATCCCTCATCGCCTTCTTCTTCGCCTTCCTGCGAAAGGATCTTCGGATTGACGAAATAATAGATCTGCTCCGGCTCCGGTTCAGCGACGAACATCCGGCGCATGATGCCCACCTGCGGTGCGGCGAGACCGACCCCGTCCGCATCATGCATCGTATCGACCATATCATCCAGGATCATACGGATCCGGTCCGTTACCTCATCGACCTCTCTGCACTTCTTGCGGAGAATCGGATCTCCTTCTGTCACAATATTTCTTAATGCCATTGCTTCCTCCATCTTTCAAGTCTAATCATTGTATGCTCCCGGATCATGCTCCCGCCTATGCGAAGGAGTATGGGTTGATATCCACGACCGCCAGATATTTCACTCTGGACTGCATGTCCTCATCCTTCAGTGCGCGGAGCATTTCCGAATAATCTTTTCTTTTTCCCTTCGGGCATCTGATCACGAGGGAGAACCGGTAGATATCCCGGATCTTGCTCAAATATGCCTGCTGCGGCATGAAAACGTTCTGCCGCTGCTCTGCCGGAAGCCGCTGCTTCAGGCGGTCATGCCAGGACTTCGCTCCCTCCGACGCCTCCTCGAATGACTTCGCGGTGATGAGCACCTGTATCATATCGCTGAAGGGCGGGTAACTCATGAGCCTGCGAAACTCCAGTTCCTCCGCGAAAAAGCCGTCGTAGTTCTGGGCTGCTGAGAAACCGATCGCGTAATGCTCCGGATTGTAGGTCTGGATCACGACCTTTCCCCGGATGCTCCCGCGGCCTGCACGGCCTGCCGCCTGTGTGATGAGCTGGAAGGTCCGCTCGGGCGACCGGTAATCCGGAATGTTGAGCGACAGGTCTGCCGCCACGATCCCGACCATCCCGACATTTCTGAAATCCAGCCCCTTGGCGATCATCTGCGTCCCGATCAGGATATTCGTCTGCCCTTTGCCGAAGGCCTTGAGCCGCCGGTTCAGTTCCCCTTTCCTGCTGACGGAATCCAGGTCAATGCGGTCGGTCACGAACTCCGGGAACAATTCCCGGACCGTTTCCTCCACCTTCTCAGTGCCGCTGCCGAAATAGCGGATGTACCTGCTCCCGCATTCCGGACAGACCTGCGGTATCTCCTCTTCGTGGCCGCAGTAGTGGCAGACCAGTTTCCGGTTCGTCCGGTGGTAGGTCAGCGACAGTCCGCATTCCGGGCAGACCGCCACATGTCCGCATTCCCTGCAGGAAACGAAGGTGGAATACCCACGTCGGTTCTGCAGGAGCATCACCTGCCGGCCGGCATCCAGCTGCTCCTGCATCTGAGATACCATCGTCCGGCTGAGCATTGACCGGTTCCCCTCCCGAAGCTCCGTACGCATATCCACTACGGTCACCTCCGGAAGCTCCATCTCGTTATAACGGCTCCGCATCGGAAGGAGCTGGTAGATCCCGTCCGCTGCACGGCTGAAAGTAGCTACTGAGGGAGTCGCGCTGCCCAGCAGGAGCACCCCCCGGTTCGCCCGGTCGGCAAGACGTTTCAGGGCCACCTCGATCGCGTCATATTTCGGTGTGAAATCCGACTTATAGGTCGACTCATGCTCCTCATCGATCACGATCAGCCCCAGATCCTCCAAGGGTGCGAACACCGCAGACCTTGCCCCGATCACGATCCGGACCTGCCCGGACCGGATCCGCTGCCACTGTTCATACCGTTTCGTCTGCGTCATCCTGGAGTGGACGATCGCGATCTGTTCCTCCCCAAACACCGCCGAAAACCGTTCGATCATCTGCGGGGTCAAGGAGATCTCCGGCACGAGGACGATCGCTGTCCGTCCCTGCCCTATGGTCCTTTCGACCGCGCGGATATACACTTCTGTCTTGCCGCTGCCGGTCACGCCATACAGCAGGAATCGGATGTGCTCTCTCCGGTCGATCGCCTGCGCGATCTTCTCCAGAGCCTCTGCCTGCTCCCGGGTGAGCTCTGCGATCTGAGGATCGTCCTCTGCGAAGGATCTGCTGATCAGATCCTCTTCTGAGGCTGCCGCCCGGACCCGTTTTTTCCCCGCTGGGGTAAAACAGCGGATCGCGTCGATATACCGGCACACATATCTGCTTCGCATCCATATGGCCGTACGAATGCACTCCTCGGTAAGGCACACTTCCTCATCCACGTGATCGATGTTTCGCAGTTTCAAACGAAACCGCTCAGGAACCTCCTCTGAGACGGAGAGGACATATCCCTCCCGCAGGTTCCGGCTTCTGGCAAACGGCACATAGACCTTACTGCCGGGCTGCACCTGATGCTCTCCGCAGGCGTAGGTGTACGGCTGATCCGTACTATCGGTTTTGTTGTCGATCACAACATCTGCATACTTCATCGGTTACAGCAGGAAAATGTCATTCTCCGCACAAGCTTCGATCATTTCCTTAGGCCAGATCGATGCCTGTACCTCTCCGATATGAGCCTTCCGCAGGAAATACATGCACAGCCTGCTCTGTCCGATACCGCCGCCGATCGTATATGGCAGTTCCTTATTCAGGATCATCTTGTGAAAGTCCATCTCGCGGCGGTCATCCGCCCCTGCCAGACGGAGCTGGCGGTCCATCGCCTCTTCGTCTACCCGGATGCCCATGGACGAGATCTCGAAGGCATGCTCCAGGATATCGTTCCAGAGGATGATATCGCCGTTCAGTTCCCAGTCATCATAGTCCGGAGCCCGTCCGTCATGCTTCTGTCCGGACTTCAGCTCACCGCCGATCTTCTCGATGAAGACCGCACGCTTTTCTTTCGCGATCGCATCCTCCCGTTCTTTCGGACTGAGGTCCGGATACATATCCTCCAGCTCCTGCGAAGTAATGAAGAAGATCTCGTTCGGCAGATTCGTCCTCAGCTCATTGTAGTGCCGGTTCACGAAATCGTTCAGGTTCTTGAGCGCATTGTAGAGCGTTACAACGACCTCATGCAGATACTCTGTCGTCCGCTCTTCCTTGCGGATGACCTTTTCCCAGTCCCACTGGTCCACATAGATCGAGTGGAGGTTGTCGAGCTCCTCGTCTCTGCGGATCGCGTTCATGTCCGTATAAAGCCCGGTTCCCGGCTTGAATCCGTATCTTCCCAGCGCCATCCGTTTCCACTTGGCCAGGGACTGCACGATCTCAACTTCCTTCTCGTCCATGTCCTTCACCGTGAAGCTAACGGTACGCTCTACACCGTTCAGGTTGTCGTTCAGCCCGGTCTCCGGTGCCACAAAAAGTGGTGCCGAGACGCGTCTCAGCTTCAAGCCATACGCCAGTTCCTGCTGGAAGAAGTCCTTGATCTTTTTGATAGCTCTCTGGCTCTCCATGTAGTCGATCTCCGGTGTGTAGTTCTCCGGCAAAACCAATGTACCCATAATAATTCCTCCTGTTTTGTATTTGAATGATTCTTTAACTATATCAGCTGCGGATCTCTCACCGTTTCGAGAACTCGCATCCACAGTAATCCTGTCGGTAGAGTCCGTACCTGCGGGACAGTTCGATCGATCGTTTGAATCCGTCCTTTTTCTTAAAATCCCGGTCCAAAAATGTCAATCCGTATCTCAATGCGATACTCTGTCCGATCTCAGAGATCCTGCGGTAATTTTTATGGGGACTCACGGTCAACGTCGTCCCGAAATAATCGCATCCGGTCATCTGCGCGGTCTCTGCCGTTTTTTCCAGCCTTTGCGCGAAGCAAAGACTGCAGCGCTCACCACCCTCCGGATCCTGCTCATGTCCTTTTACAAGCTTCAGAAATGCCCCGGGGTGGTACGCTCCTTCCAGGAACCGGATCCTGTTTTTTTCGATCCGCTCCTCGTTGAATTCCTGCAGGAATTTCTTCTGGTTCTCCCGGCGCAGCAGGTATTCCTCCTCATCCGTGATGCACGGGTTATAGTAAAACACCGTGATCTCAAATTCGTCCGCCAGGCGTTCGATCACCGCCGTACTGCAGGGTCCGCAGCAGCTATGCAAAAGCAGGGCAGGCCTCTGCAGTGATTCCGTGAGAGATCCTGCCGGAAGCGGTTTTATCTGCTCTCCCGTAAGGATCGCTGTCTCGCCTAATGTCTCCTTCGATGTCTTCATTTATGAACCCGCTTTCTTTCTTCAGCACGAATAGTTAATTATACAACAAAACCTCCTGGTTTGCTACTGCTAGCGGCTTTTTGACCAAAGAAAATCGTGTGACTTTTACTGCCGGGTCTGCTATAGTTATTCTGAAACCAGGATGTATGAAAGAAGGAGCACGCATGAGCAGCGATCCCATTATATTTGACAGATCTGACGGCCAGGAACTGCGGATCAACATGATCGGCTCCTGGCTAAAGAAGGAGTTTGGCCGTAAGATAGTCAAGCTCTCCATCGATGGCGGCTTCACCTGCCCCAACCGGGACGGGACCAAAGGAACGGGCGGCTGCCTTTTTTGCTCAGACAGCGGATCGGGCGACATGGCGAGCCGTGTGGACGCATCCAGTATCCGCACCGCCCTGGATGATCAGATCCGGCTGTTGTCGGACAAGTGGCCGGAGGCCGGCTACATCGCCTACTTCCAGAACCACACGAACACCTATGCTCCCGCAGATCATCTTAGAGAGCTCTTTTATGCTGCCCTGGAGCAACCGGACGTGCTCGGTCTCGCCATAGCTACAAGATCCGACTGCATTTCGGACGAAGTGCTCCAGCTCCTTGAAGAACTGAACGAGAAGACATTTCTCTGGGTCGAGCTCGGTCTTCAGACCATCCATGATGAGACGGCGCAGGCGATGAATCTCTGCCATACGCGCTCCGACTATGACGATTCCCTGATGCGGCTCCAGTCCCGCGGGATCCGGGTCGTGACCCATCTCATCCTCGGACTTCCCGGCGAAACGAAGGAAATGATGCTGGATTCCGTCCGGTACGCCTGCCGGATTCCCCATCTGTTCACCCAGCGTCCCTGCGAGCCGCCACCTCTTTCCGCCCAGAACCCCTGCGAGCCGCCACAACTGTTCGGGCTGAAGCTCCACATGCTGAACGTGGTAAGGAATTCCCGCCTGCCTTCCCTCTATCCGGACTATGTCCCGTTTGATTCTATCGATGAGTATACCGACCTTCTCATCCGCGCGATCGAACTCGTTCCGCCGCAGATCACCATCCATCGCATTTCCGGTGATGCGCCCCGGCCCGCTCTGCTCGCACCGGACTGGAGCTGGCAAAAACGTACGATCCTCAATGAGATCCACCGCAAGATGCGGGAACGGAACACCTGGCAGGGGCGGTGCGCGCCCACACTTTAGGGCACGGTCCATACAGTAGTCCATTCAGCGGAATTGTAAAAAACAGCTGATTTCGACCCCTTTTTTACAATTTTTCTAAGGGAAATTGTAAAAAATAGCTCTGTAGACAGCTGTTTTTACAATTTTACAACCTCAAAATAGTAAAAAATTGGCAATTTCGTGACTATAAATTACATCTATAACATATAATGTAAACCTTCGAAGCAACTCCTGCACATCAGGCACGTCTTTTCTCCGTCGCCTGAATGCCCATATAGCGAGTATGCAGAAAGCAAGCAAAGTTACTGAGAAAC
>JAFRLD010000087.1 GCA_017431395.1 Bacillota bacterium
TATGGCTCATATACGTCCTCGATGGTGACCCGTTCCTCTCCTATGGAAGCCGCGATCGTGTCGATCCCGACCGGGCCGCCATTGAACCGCTCGATGATCATCTTAAGGATCTCCCGGTCCAGATGCTCCAGGCCCATATAATCCACGCCAAGTGCACTCAGAGCCTCCCTGGTGATATCTATATCGATGTTTCCATCTCCCCGGACCTGCGAGAAGTCCCTCACCCGCTTCAGCAGCCGGTTGGCGATTCTCGGGGTGCCGCGGCTTCTTCGCGCCATCTCGTCGACGGAGGCATCGTCTGCCTCTACCCCCAGAAGGCCGGCCGTCCTCCGGATGATCTGGGCCAGCTCATCCTTCGTATACATCTCGAATTTACAATTGACACCGAACCGGTCACGCAGAGGGGCGGACAGGCTGCCGGCTCTCGTGGTCGCACCGATCAGGGTGAAACGCGCGATGTCCAGACGGATGGATCTGGCGGACGGACCTTTGCCGATGATGATGTCCAGCGCGAAATCCTCCATCGCCGAATACAGGACTTCCTCCACTGAACGGTTGAGCCGGTGGATCTCGTCGATGAACAGCACGTCATTTTCATTCAGGTTCGTCAGGATCGCTGCCAGATCGCCGGCCCGTTCGATGGCAGGTCCGGATGTGATCCTGATATCGACCCCCATCTCATTGGCAATGATCCCGGCCAAAGTCGTCTTGCCGAGCCCCGGCGGCCCATAGAATAACACGTGATCCAAAGGCTCTCCCCGAAGCTTCGCCGCTTCGATGAATACCTTCAGATTGTCCGTTGCGGTTTTTTGCCCGATATAATCCTGCAAAGACTGGGGCCGCAGGGTCACTTCCTGCCGGTATTCCCCTTCGCCCAGCTCTGCCGCTGTGATTCTTTCTTCGTAGTCCATATGTCCCTTCCCTTAGAACAGATTTTTTAATGCCTTCTTGATATATTCTTCTACGCTCAGATCCTTCTCCTGGATGCCCGCCAACGCGCTCATAGCCTCCCCGCGGGTATATCCGAGGGCGATCAGAGCGCTCACCGCCTCTGCCCGGCCGCCGGCCGGTGCCGCTGTTTCCGATCCCTGCGGCATAGACGGATCCGCCCCGTCAGGTGCCGCGAATTTATCCTTCAGTTCCAATACGATCCGTTCGGCTGTCTTCTTGCCGATGCCGTTGGCCTTCTGCAGGGCTTTCGCATCCTCGAAGGCTATGGCCTGCCTCAGTTGATCCAGCGTGAAGGAGGACATGATGGAAATGCCTGCCTTGGCGCCAACGCCGCTGACGGTGATCAGCTTGCGAAAAGCCTCCAATTCTCCTTTTCCTGAAAAACCGTACAGGCTCACATCATCCTCCCGGACGATCATCGCCGTATGCACGATGACCTCCTCGCCCTCTGCTTTCAGATAAGCGCTGGTATTGGACGGCACATTGACGTAATAGCCGACCCCGTTCACATCGATGATGATATATCCGTCGCCTTTGTCTGCCAGTATCCCTCTTAAAAATCCGATCATGTATTTCTCTCCTGCTCCTGTATTATCGTATCCTGATCTGCTTCAGCCGGTTCCTCGCGTCTGCGGAATGCCCGTGGCAGATCGCGGCGGCCAGGGCGTCTGCCGTATCATCCGGCTTCGGTACCTCCGCCAGATTCAGCATGGTCTTCACCATGAACTGGACCTGTTTCTTATCCGCCCGTCCATACCCAACGAGGGCCTGTTTGATCTGCAGCGGGGTGTATTCTGCGATCTCTATCCCGCCTTTGACACAGGCCAGGATCGCCACTCCTCTCGCCTGTCCGACCTGTATGGCCGTCTTGGCGTTATTGTTGAAATATAATTCCTCGATGGAAGCCACATCCGGCTGATGCTGCCGGATGATCTCTCGCAGCTCGTCATAGAGGTGCTCCAGCCTTTGCGGCATCGGAGTATCCTTGTCTGTCGTCACGGCCCCATAGTCCACCGCGCGAAAATGGTTGCCGGTTTTTTCGATCACTCCATATCCGAGGATCGCATACCCCGGGTCGATTCCTAGTATTTTCATGCACTCTTTCCTGCCTTCATTCTATACATGATATAGTATAACATACCGGCTGTACAAAATAAAAACATTGTATTTCGTTTTGCATAGTGAATATTTATGCTATAATATGATTGAGGATTTATACATGTGTGTGCGTTTATCAGGAGGAATCTTATGCGTATTTCCAGGCAGAACAAGATATTGGAACTGATCGATAAGTATGAGATCGAGACACAGGACAAGCTGGTTTCCATGCTGCGAGAATATGGATACGATGTCACTCAGGCAACGGTCTCCAGGGACATCAAGGAACTGCATCTGATCAAGTCCCTTTCACCATCGGGCAAATACCGGTACTCTGTGACATCGGGACAGGATGGTCTGGTCTCAGACCGCCTCTCCAACATCTACCGGGAGACGGTCCGTTCCATCACATCATCGGGAAATATCGTTCTTGTCAAATCCCTTTCCGGCTGCGCGAACGCCGCCGCCGAAACCCTCGACAACTTCGGTCTGGAGCATGTGATCGGATCCGTCGCGGGAGACAACACGATCCTGCTCGTGGTCGATGATCCTGTAAATACACAGAGCGTGGTCGACCAGTTGAACTCGCTTCTGCATAAATAATCACTATGATCAAACATATCAGCATCCGTAATTTTGCCATCATTGAACAAACAGAGATCGATTTTCAGGATGGCCTTAATATCATTACCGGCGAAACCGGTGCGGGCAAATCCATCGTGATCACCGCCGTAAGCCTGGCCCTTGGAAGCAGGGCCGATACAGCCTTTGTGCGTTCCGGCGCGAATAAGGCAGTGGTGCAGATGATCGCGGATGACCCGGACGATCCTTCCGGCCGGGAAGTCATACTGAGCCGGGAGATCTCTGCTGCCGGTCGCAATATCTGCAGGATCGATGATGAGATCGTGACTCTGGCTGAACTCAGCAGGCTTAGCCGCCGGATCGCGGATATCCACGGGCAGTACGATCATCAGTCACTTCTGGACCCAGGGAATCATATCCGACTGCTGGACAGCTACGAAAGTGATCCATCACACCTGCCAAGGATGCTGTTTCTATGCTCTATTCCCGGTACACGGAGCTCGACCGTCAGCTCCGCACGCTTCTTTCCCGTGCCGCAGAGGACGCACGGAAACGGGACTTCATGGCCTTCGAGCTGCAGGAACTACAGGAAGCCCACCTGGTATCCGGTGAGGGAGAGATCCTGCAACAGGAGATCCATCTGCTGCAGAACAGCGAATCCATTTTCAACAACCTGGCATCGGCCTATGAGATCGTATCCGGCAGCGAATATGCTGCCCTGCCTGCCCTGAAACAGGCCTCCGACCAGGTCGGGGACACGGGAGAGTTCTCACCGGAGCTTGAAGCACTTGGCCAGAGGCTCTCCGGGCTCTATTACGAACTGGAAGACGCTGCCTCTGAGATCCGCAGGTTCCGGGACCGGATCACATTCTCCCCGGAGGAACTGGACCAGAAGCTTGAGCGGCTGGATCTGCTGAATCGCCTCATGACGAAGCATGGGAAATCCATCGAAGAGTTGATCGAATATATGGACGAACTTACAGACAGGCTTTCGGATATCGATGATATCTCAGACCGGTCAGCTGCTCTCGAGAAAGAACTGAAGCAGACCGGCATTGCTCTTCGCGGTGCATGTCACCGGCTCAGCGATGCCAGAAAACACGCTGCGTCTTCCCTCGAGCAGAAGATCAGCGAACAGCTCTCTCAGCTGAACTTCAGTGACAGCCGCTTCTCCATCGATTTTCAGGAGGCGGACGATTTCTCTGCCGATGGAACAGATCTCGTTGAATTCATGATCAGCACGAACCGCGGCGAACCGTTGAAACCGCTCAGCAAGATCGCTTCGGGCGGTGAGATGTCCCGGATCATGCTTGCCTTCAAAAAAATCATCGCTGACTATGATGAGATCCCGACCATGATCTTTGATGAGATCGATGCCGGCATCAGCGGGATCGCCGCCAGCGTTGTCGGACGCAAGATGCGGGAGATCTCAGGCCGCCATCAGATCATCTGCATCACCCACCTGCCTCAGATCGCAGCCTTCGGAGACCACCATTACCGGATCGAGAAGACCAGCGATGAGACCAGCACCTACACTTCTGTGCGGTGTCTCTCCGGGGAAGAGAAGGTAAGCGAGATCGCACGTCTGTTGGGCGGCGAGACCATTACGGAAACCACACTCGCTTCCGCCCGGGAACTGCTGGAAGCATCGAGAAGTTGAACAGTCCGGCTCCTCACTGCATAAAAAAAGGGATGTTGCCTCGACATTCTTAAGTGTCTAGTGCAACAGCCCTTTTCGTTTTCTTATTTGTCCTTATTCAGCGTCAGCCGGAGCTTCCTCTGCAGCTTCTTCAGCAGGAGCCTCTTCTACAGCTTCCTCAGCGACCTCGACCGGAGCTTCCTCTACAGGAGCTTCTTCGACCGGTGCTTCTTCAGCAGCTTCCGCTTCCTTCTCTGCGTTAGGATCGATGGTCTCTCTGATGCTCAGGGAGATCCTTCTTCTATCCTTATCGATCTCACGGATCTTGGCGTTGACGACCTGACCGACGGTCAGTTCATCATTGATGTTGCCGACTCTCTTGTGAGCGACCTCAGAGATGTGGACCAGTCCGTCCAGACCCGGTTCGAGCTCAATAAATGCGCCGTATTCCTTGATCTGTACGACCTTGCCCTCGATCACCTGACCGATCTCGTAGTTCTCGTCGATCACGCTCCAAGGTTCCGGAGTATTCTGCTTCAGACCCAGGGAGATCTTGCCCTTTTCCTTGTTCATGGAGAGGACCTTGACGTTAATCTTCTGTCCAATGCTCAGAACTTCCTGCGGATGTCTCAGCTTGCCCCAGGAGATCTCAGAGATATGGAGCAGTCCGTCGATCCCGCCAATGTCTACGAATGCGCCGTAGTCAGTGAATCTCATGACGGTTCCTTCTACGACATCGTCGAAATTCAGGTTTTCCCAAATCTCAGCGAACAGTTTCGCCTTCTCTTCATTCAGGAACATCTTGTGGGAGAAGACAGCTCTGTTTCTTCTCTGGTCAACTCTGGAGACCTTGACCTCCATAGTCTGGCCGACGAATTCAGATGCATCCTCTACGTAGCGGTCTGACAGCTGAGAAAGCGGAATGAATCCGGATACTTCCTTGTACTCAGCAATGACGCCGCCATTGACAGTTCTTGTAACTTTAACTTCAAGAACTGTTTTATTTTCATGCGCTTCTACGATCTCATTCCAGTTAGCGCTGATCTCTAATTTCTTTCTTGAAAGTAAAATTCCACCGTCTCCGTCATCGGTTTTAATAACCTTAGCCTGGACTTCATCGTCTACCTTGAAGACATCGGCCAGTGTCTGCCCTTCTTCAAGGCTGACCTCACCGATTGGCAGAATGCCGTCCTTCTTACATCCGAGATTGACGATCACGTCCTTCTCGTTGACCTGATGGACTTTACCGGTAACGATCTCTCCGTTTCTCGGCAGTCTCAGGGATTTTTCGATTTCATCCATGAAATCTTCCATTTTTGCTTCGTTGTTTTCAAGTGTCACATCACTCATGCTGGCGATAACCTCCTTAATAGTGCATTCAGGCGTCGATGCGCCCGCCGCTATTCCTATTCTATTACATTTCTCAAGCTGTTTCAACGGTAAATCTTGAATATTTTCCACAAAATAAGTCTCTTTGCAGTTTTTTTCTGCTATTTCGAAGAGCTTTCTCGTATTCGAACTATTCCTTCCCCCGATCACGAGCATGAGTTCGCTTTCTTTCGCCAGCTGCCGGGCCGCTGCCTGCCGGTTTTCTGTGGCGCTACAGATCGTGTTGTGCACCTCGTATTTTTTGCCTTCTGCCTTCAGAGCATCGCATACTTCTTCCAGCATCTCCTGGCGGATCGTGGTCTGCGCCACCACGAACAGATCATCGGCTTCGATCCGCCGTGCTTCCTCCGCTGTGCTCACAACGATAGACGGCGTCTCACACCAGCCGCTGATTCCCTGGACCTCCGGATGGACTGCGTCTCCGACGATCACGACCTGCTTCCCTGCATCCCGGACCAGATCATGGATCCGGATCACGAATGGGCAGGTGGCATCGATCAACGGGATGCCCAGCCTTTGCGCCTCGTCATATACTGCCTTGCCCTCCCCGTGGGAGCGTATGATGACCCTCTCTCCTTCTTTCGCCTGCTCCAGCCTTTCGATGATCCGGACACCCTTGGCTTTAAGATCCCCTGCCACACGGTCATTGTGTATCAGATACCCCATGGAGCATACGGGAGCACCGTCCGCTGCTGCCTCCTCCGCCTTCGCGATGGCCCTGCGGACCCCGAAGCAAAAGCCTGCGTGCTCCGCGATAGTGATCGTCCTGTCCCCATATCTGTGTATGATCCTGTTATCTGCCATTTTTCTTATCGATCTCCTTCAGCGCCTCCAGATATCTTTTGAATGATGCCTCGCTGCCGTTTTCCGTCGGATGATAATAGGTCACTCCTTCCGCGTACAGATCATCCGGCAGATACTGCTGCGGCACATAGCCGCCATAATCGTGAGGATATTTGTACGTGAGTCCCCGGCCGAGCTTAGCCGCCCCGCTATAGTGGGCATCCATCAGGTGGGCCGGCACGTCACCGGTCTTTCGCCGGTGCAGATCGGCCATGGCTTCGCCGAGGGCTTTCTTGGAAGCATTCGATTTCGGACAGGATGCGAGCGGGACCACCGCCTGCGCCAGATTGATCTGTGCCTCGGGAAAGCCTACCATCTGTGCTGCCTGAACGCAGGCCGTCACAATACTGATCGCGCTCGGATAGGCCATCCCGATATCCTCGCTCGCGATCACGAGCAGCCGGCGTCCGATCATCATCAGATCCGCACCTCCATCGATCAGTCTCGCCAGGTAATGGACCGCCGCATCCGGATCGGATCCGCGGATCGACTTCTGGAGCGCCGAAAGCAGATTGTATTTATCCTCTTCTTTATCATAGAAGGTAGTCTGCTTCTGCATTGCCTCAGACACGATTTCCCGATCGATCTTTCGCCCCTCCGGCAGGTTATCTACGATGAATCCAAGCGCATCCAGTGCGACCCTGCAGTCACCGCCGCTCATCTGGGCGAGCATCAAAAGCGCATCCTCATCGTATTCCAGATGAAGGCCTGCGAACCCCTTGGTCTCATCCTCCATAGCCCGGACCAGGAGGGTCCGTATGTCCTCTGCCTCCAGCCGCTTGAATTCATAGATATTCCCCACACGGGATAAAATGGCATTATTGACCGAGAAATATGGATTCTCCGTGGTGCTCCCTATGAAGCAGATGACCCCTTCCTCCAGCGCCTTCAGCAGTGAATCCTGCTGCAGCTTATTCCAGCGGTGGACCTCATCCACATAGAGGCAGGTCGTTTCTTTCATGAGCCCATAAAAACGGTCGGATGCGTTTTTCAGGATCTCCTTTAATTCCTTCGTTCCGGTCGTCGACGCATTGATCTCCACGAAATTCGCGTCTTTTTCTTTGGCGATGATCCGGGCCAGGGTCGTCTTACCGGTCCCGGAGGGCCCGAAAAAGATGGCTGAGTCCAGACTTCCGCTGCGGATGGCGCGATAAAACAAAGACCCCTCATAAAGAAAGTGCCTCTGTCCCACGAACTCCTCCAGCCGCGTCGGCCGCATGCGCGTTGAAAGTGGTATCATCTTCTCTGCCTCCTGCCTGTTCATTGTACAAAAAGAGCGGCGCTTTTGCAAACGCCGCCCGAAAATACAGATTTGTTTGTATCAGTCAAAGAAGCTCTCCGTCTTCTCCTCCATCAGATACTTGTTGAGGGTCGCTTCCACATCCAGTTCCTTCTCAGGAAGCGGAGCATCCTTTTTCTTACCGATGAAGAACAGGATGATGCCGAAGACGATCAGGATCGCGCCGCCAATAGCAAGTCCTGTCTGGACCTGCGGGATGACATCGCAGAACACATCATAGTCATCCGGCTCCCACTCGCCCCAGCTGATCTCATACCAACGCAGCCAGAACTGTCCGAAGAAGGCCATCGCGCCGGCACACATGGAGAACACGCCGATCCGTACGGTATCGCCCTTCGGGATGCCGAAGCCATTGACCGGATTTCCTTCCGGATCATTGACGGACAGCCCGCCGCAAGTCTTCCGGAAGATGATGTAAGCGATAGGACCTGAGCAAAGTGCCATTAGACCGGTGGTCAGGTAATCCGTACCATTGATCAGAAGAGCGATGATCGAGATCACGATCGGGAAACCGCTGTAGAAGATCAGCGCCTTATTACCGCCCGGGATCACATAGAGGTTTCTCTTCTTTCTTTCTTCCACCGGCAGCTTATGCCGCAGCTTGATCACTGAGATCGGCAGGATGATGTACAGGGCCAGCATGAAGACGACCTCCATGGAGACCAGCGTTGTGAAATCGTTAAAGGACAGGATGAATGTCACGACCGCAAGAGACAGGATACCGACGTACGGAACGCCCCTGTTCTTGCTGACCTTCACCAGGAACTGCGGGCAGAGGTGATCGTCCGCCAGAACGAAGAAGCCTCTGGATCCGGAAGCCAGGTAGGTATTGAAGATCGCGCACTGTGAAATGATCGCAACGACCAGGAACATGTATCCCCAGGCAGAGCCGAGATTCGAAGTCAGTACGGTGGCATATCCGACATTGTCTCCGGAGAATCCGCCTTCGGTGGACCACATCTCCCAGGAGCCTTCCGGCAGGGTCGCGAGTCCGCCCAGCGTCGGCAGCACGTAAGTCAGTGCGACCAGCGGCATGGCGATCTTCAGTCCCTTAGGAATGACCTGCGGGTTCTTGACCTCACCGGCCATATTCGAGATACATTCATATCCGCAGTACATCCAGATACAGATGCAGATACCGCCGCCCAGTCCGTCCAGAAGCGTGTAGTCTTCCGGCATGAACGGCTCTACAGGATTGGTGTTCCAGTTGATGAATCCCACGATGGCCACCAGCAGGAATGCCGCAACGATCAGGAGCGACAGGATCGTACTGACGGTTCCGACCTCACGGAGTCCCAGCAGATTGACGATCGTGAAAATCGCGATCATGCCGATCTTCAGTGCCAGGGATGCCGCATAGGACATGGGGATCATCTGGCTTACGTAACCGGATACCAGTGCAACGTAGACACCGTTGGTGATATAGGTGGACACGGTTGCCCACCAGCCGGTCTGAAAGCCCCAGAACTCACCGAATGCCTCCTTGGCCCAGACGTACACGCCGCCCTCCGACGGCATGACGGATGAACATTCCGCTACCAGACTGCTGATCGGATAAGCCCAGATAAACGGGAAAACACATAATAACAGGATGGTCATGCCGGGCCCTGCTTCAGGGATCATCTCCTCGATCCCGAACGCACCGGCAGCGACCAGACAATACAGCATGAAGACGATCCCCGAAACCTTGATATCATGTTTCTTAAGACCGGCAACACCCTGCAGCTGTTGCTGTTCACTCATTGCGGTTTCTCCTTCTTAATAATCGATAATAAAGATATAAAA
>JAFRLD010000088.1 GCA_017431395.1 Bacillota bacterium
GTGAACAGCCTCTATACGAGCTCCCGCACGGACATCCGGAACGCCTCCCTGTTGTCCGTCTGCAGGTTCGCCGCGATGATTTTGAAATTCTGCTGCGTCCTGGTCCCCTCCACCAGCGGCCGCCCGAGAAAAGCGCAGCCGGCCCGGTTCGCGGAGAACACCATGTGGCGGGAGACGGATTTCGTGAACAGCTCACTGTTCCCATCCACCACGATGCCCGCCAGGCACCCGTCGAACATATCCCGGTGGAGCCGGATACTCTTTAGCAGGCGGACGTATTCCAGATTGATCCCGGACTCGCCGAGTTCTATGGCAAACAGCAGCCTTCTGCCCCGCAGATCTGTTTTCTCGATCTCATCTATCGTCTCCAGTGTGTCGTAGTCACATCCTTTCAAGCCATAATCCAGTACATCCTGCAGACGCTGTGTCTTCTCTACGTCCGGGCAAAGCGGACGTATCACAGTCAGTCTCATCTAAGTTCCTCCAGGTTTCGGTACGCCCTCTCGATCCGGGCGTACAGTTTATCGTCCAAAGGCTGGTCTTCTGCCTCAAGCCCCTCCGGCGTGCGGCGATTCCGCATGCCCAGAAATGCCCCATCCGGACCGCTGCCCAGATACGCGGAGCTGTAATGCCAGTGACCGCGCAGGTTCTCGAGGATGGACAGGGCGCCGGAAGCGATCGCCGGGGCGATATAGGGCTTGAACCCCATCTCCCGGATCTCGAGGTTCGCTGTGACCGTAAGGTCTGTGAGCTTCCTTGAAAGAGCGTCATCATAATTGGTCACACTGTCCGCGACGACCAGGTCTTCCCCGTGCGGTCCGAAGACCCGCCCCTCTTTCAGATACTGGGATAGGGAAGGATCCCGCCGCGCATAGTAAAGTGCCCTGCCGTTCATCACGCCGAGCCCGAACCCCTGGATCCGGCTCGCAGAGATCCCGCCGGTCTTGGCCGCCATGCACAGCGGATCCACCGGATCTGAGACCACGAAGAATTCCCCATCGAATCCAGCCTTTGCTGCCTGCTGCGCATAGCCCCGGATCAGCCCTCGGTTCTTATCGAGCTGCAGCATGCGGACATCCCCGCTGCTTCCAAGCTCCGGCACGCCGCGGGAGGCACAGAATACGAACGCGTCGCAGTCGAACAGATCTTCAAGGGGCACCGGGAGCACCTCCGGGAAAGCTTCCGGAGCATCCGGCATGGCGATCTGATTCAGCTCATGCTCCCACCGGCTCACGCAGCGCGGGTCTATGTCACAGATCCCGATCCGTGAGATCGCATCCGCTCCCAGCAGGCGCAGCCCCAGAGCCAGGGTCCCGCCCACATCGCCCATGGCGAGTATATTCAGGCGGACCTTTTCCCCTTCATGGCACCTGTAACCCGGGAGCACGAATGAGTCGCTCCCGGTCAGCACATACTTCCCCGTACAGAGTTCATGCAGTCTTCTCATAACAATCCTTTCAGCCTTTGCAGCCGTTCGATATCATCCTCTACGTAGGTACTGGCCGCCAGCGCCCGGTCGAAATCGAGGCACTGCCCCACATCCGTCAGCTTCGGAGCGTTGATGGCCTCCGGAAGCCGGCGGAGCGTCAGCTTGCGCTGGAATTCCTTCTGATATTCCTCCTCCAGCACCTTCAGGATATCTCTGGCATTCTCCAGGCATACCATGGAGAAATCATAGATGGCGGACTTCGTGCACCGCTTGGACAGGAAGGTAGGGAGTACATACGGCAGGATCAGGTTGATCGCTGTCATATCGTCATCGATGGTCCCCGTATGCCGTTCCACCCCGTCTCCTCCGATGAACGGATATTGCGAGGATTCCACGAACCAGGCCTTAAGGTTCGAGATGAAATAGACATAGTCCACCTCTCTTCCCTGCATCGCCATCAGGTCCCGTCCTCTTCCTGAGAGGATCCCTGTCACGAGTTTGCGGACCTTGATCCCGTTCTCGTTGAGTACGGGGTCAAGATGCTGGATCCGATAGCCTTTGTGGAGGATATCGTCCACGAGGATGACTTCTCTGCAGAAGGACCGGATGGTCCGCACCTGATTCTCGATCAAAGCGTAATTCGAGTATTCCCGAATCGTGAAGCTCGACAGATCCGGCCGGAAACTCTTCTCCAGATGGAGCGTCTTCGTCACGGTGTTCGGGACAGCTTTGTTGTTCAGGATCTTGCCAAAGGGAACGCACA
>JAFRLD010000089.1 GCA_017431395.1 Bacillota bacterium
ACCTCGTGTTTCTCCTCCGTGCCGGTCAGAAGATTCTTCGCCGCTGCCTCGCAGATACAGCAAAACACCGGCAGCTTCCCCCGGTTTCTCAATTCCATATTTATTTTTACGGTCTCTCCCTTGCTGACCATATCGCCGCCGGTGAAACCTATGCTGATCTCCCTTCCGCTAAGCCGCGTCAGCAAAAAAGCTGCTACCGCGTAAGCCGCCGTGAAGATGATCAGGACGGTGACCGCCGGCTGTCCTTTATAAAAGAACAGGAGCAGCAGCGAGAGAGCCCATACACAGAAGACGATCCTGCTTCGTATCATTCGCTCTTCCTCACATCCGGCCATGGTACGGTCCGGAGGATCTCGTCTATGATCGCCGCCGCATCCAGGCTCTGCACGTTCGCTTTCGAGCTGAGCATGAGCCGGTGCCGGGCGATATCCGGGAACACATCCCGCACGTCCTGCGGAATCACGAATTCCCGCCCGTGGATATAGGTCCAGGCCTGTGCCATCGCCGTCAGGGACAGGGCCCCCCGGGGGCTGATGCCCAGCCGGATCAGCGGATGCTCCCGCGTCTTGCGGCACAGTGCCGTGATATACTGATAGACCCGGTCGTGGATGAAGATGGCCTTAGCTTCCTGGCGCATGGCCAGGATGTCCTCCGCCCCCGCGACCTTAAGGATGGACTTCAGCGGATCCGTCTGCTTACGGTCCTTCAGGATGTTGATCTCCGACTGCTCATCCGGGTAGCCTATGCTGAGCTGCACCATGAAACGGTCCAGCTGTGCCTCCGGAAGCATCTGGGTCCCGGCCGTTCCGATCGGGTTCTGGGTCGCGATGACGACGAATGGCTCCGGTACCTTCCGGGTCCTGCCATCTACCGTGATGCTCCCCTCCTGCATGACTTCGAGCAGCGAAGACTGGGTCTTGCTGGAGGTCCGGTTGATCTCATCCGCCAGGAGGATATTGCACATCGCCGCCCCCGGCCGGTACATCAGCCCTCCGGAATCCTTGTTATATACTGTGAATCCGGTGATGTCCGACGGGACGACGTCCGGCGTGAACTGGACCCGGTTGAATTTCAGGTCCATGGCCTTGCTAAAAGCCAGCGCCAGCGTAGTCTTGCCCACGCCCGGGATGTCTTCCAGCAAAATATGCCCGCCGGCAATGATGACCGTGAGCACCTTTCGTATGATCTCTTCTTTTCCCAGTATGGCTTTGGCTGCTTCCGCCTCTATCGCTGTGATCATTTCATTCATGATTGATAGCCTGCCTTCTCTTCCTTAGTTTATGCGCAGATTTATCCGATTATATTTTACCATCCGCCGGATGCTTCATAAATAGGATTTTGTTCGGGATCGATGGTACTTTAATGGCTATACCATCCCGTTGAGCACCTGTTCGCAGATCAGAAGCGCCCCGTTCACGCCGAGGTGTGTCTTCGGGATCACGTCGATATATCCCAGCGATGGCATACCGGTCTCGATCCCCGTGAAGAGGTGTCCCCGTGCCTTCAGCCCGCCGATGATATTGCCGTCGGCAAACACCAGCTTCGCATCCGTCTCCCAGATGTCCCCGGCGTCTTCGCTCATGCCGAAATAATCCGTGAGAAAACGCGAGTAGCCCAGCTTTTGGGCGGGCGAGCCGTGTACCGCGAACCGCACCCCCTTCGGCTGTCCCGTAAGGGAATTGATCCTCGAGATATAAAGAAAACTTCTGGCCCTGGCCCGCTCGCTGTCCTCGATAAGCGGGGCAACGTCACATCCCAGCGCCTCGCAGATCCGTGTGAAAAACCGCTCCGTCTCTTCGAATCCGATCGGCAGTCCGTCCGGGCAGACATACGGCATGCCGTAGTTTTTCTCAAGGTACCGCGCCGTTTCGAGCCCGTAGTCCGGATCCACCACCACGTTCAGGTCGGCCTCCGGGAGCCTCCGGATCTCTTCGATCTCACTTTCGCAGCAAAGGCTGGTCTGCACGTCGATCCCGCAAAGGCTGAGCAGCCGTTCATATTCCTGCAGGTCGCCCTGATAGTATTTGTGGAATATGGAGAGGCCGAGGAGATTGACCTTCGGGCGGGCGGTCCGGCCGGCGGATCGCCTGGCCGGCTTTTCACAGAAGGCGTCGATGACGATCCGGCAGGCCTGCTGGTAGCCCTGCATCACGGTCTGAGAATAGCCCGGACTCTCGACTGTGATCACAGGGATCGCAGTATCGGCGCCGGCTTCCCGCATCGCCTCCATCGCGATCCGTTCCAGATCATCCCCGATCAGCGCAGCGCCGGGCGAGTTGACGATCACGAGCAGATCGAATGTAACATTCTCATGCAGGAATCCGACCGCTTCTTTTAGCTTGTCTTCGCTGCCGTAGACGTAGTCCCGTTTGTCGAGCCAGGTGCAGGGGACCCGCGGCTGGCCGAAATACCAAAGCATCGGATAGTTGTGCGGATCGAAGCTCATCTGGCGCAGCATCTGATTGTCCGCTGTCGCGGAATGGTAGAACTTGCAGCCGGTCGGCCCGTTCAGGAGCACGACAACATTCCGGATCCCCTCGAATCCGAAGATCAGTCCGGACAGGCTGTCCGGAACCATGTTTTCCAGATAATCGTCTGTCATGACCCCTCCTCTATCGCGCGAAATATTTCTCTACCAGCGCCCGGTCCTTATGCCAGCTTCCCTTCCGGCCTGCGCCCGTGAGCCTCGTCCATCGCTCGATCATTTCGAGGCCGGAGAAGAATCCCACGTCGGGGCACATCGGGATCGTATCCACCAGAATGTCCCCGGCTGCGGCATCCGATTCATAGTTCGTCAGGAGAATGTCGGGGGCCAGCCTCCGGATCTCCTCCGGGGCCTTGTCCGGATCATAGTTCTCTTCGATCTCGATCCCCTCTGCCTGAGGGAGAAGCGTCCGAAAGCCCTCGTCCTGCGAGAAGTTAAAGACGCAGATCTTGACGATCTCCATCCCCGCATCCAGCGCCGCAGAAAGCACCCAGTCGAGCTGATGATTGAAGGTGACGACCATCAGGCGTTTTCCTGCGAGATCCTTTCGCACCGCCTCTGCCCGCCTATGATATTCCGTCTCGTGCTCCGTGATCAGCGCTTCTGCTTCGTGCTCCCGCCCAAAGAATGCTCCGATCCCCCGCAGCCACTGCGCCGTCTCTTCAAACCCCACCGGAAGCTGCCGTTCGAAGAAGCGGCAGCCGTAATTCGTCTCAAAAAACTCTTCCAGGATCTTGCCGGTGTAGTCCCGATATCCCAGCAGGTTCAAGGACGCGCTGCAGAAGTTCTTCACTTCATCCACGCCCGTATCACAGAGGAACCTGCAGTTCACACGGAGCCCCATCCGGCCTAAAAACTCCCGGACGATCTGATAATTGGTTTCTGTGTTTTTGGCGACGACCTTTTCGAACACGATGTTCACGGTGTCCGGCTGCGGTTTTATCTGCGGATCCACGAGCTGTTTTGCCAGCTGCGTATACGTCATCAGCATACCCTGCAGGTAATCACCTGCCAGATTCCCATCCGCCTTGATGGTCACCACCGGACAGTCCGGCGTCGAAAACGCCTTCGCCTGATCGATGTCGTCTCCGATGATCCCCGCCGGGCAGGAGCTGATGACGATGATCGCCTTAGGCTTCCGGCCTGCCGCGTCCGTTTGGCCCGCTGCCTTCCGGACGGCTTCCAGAAGCCGCTCCGTCCCGCCAAACACCATATCGCTTTCGTCCATATCCGTCGCTGTGATGTTCGGCATCAGCGAGGACGGCATCAGGACGCCCCGCTCGAACAGCGCCCTTCTTCCGGTGGAACTGATCGTCTGCCAGGAAAGATAGGCACAGCTTCTGGGAGCATGTGCCACGATGACCGCATCCCTTAGATGCACCGCCATGCTCATCGCCCCGTTGAAAGCGCACCCGTGGAGCGGTTCGCTGCGGATCAGGTTCTTCGAGAGCACGCCCGGATCGTATGCGAAGGCTGGTGCGTCCTCTGCCGGAGCATCCTCCGATGGAGCTTCCCCCGCCGGGAGTTCTGCTGATGATAGTTCTGTTGGCGATAGTTCTGGAGCCGGGATCTTCTCGGCCGGCGTCTCTGCGGCTCCTGCCTGCGCCTGCTTGCGCACATGTGCCTGCTCCCGTGCTCCCAGGATCAGCTCCTCCAGTGCCTCATCTGTGAGAGGCCGGGCCGGATACAGGGCAAGCTCTCCCCGGATCCGCTCTGCGATCTCCTCAAATAATTGTGCCGGTGCCTCTCCCATCTGGACGATGGTCTTACCGGCTTTCTCTGCCTTCGCGAACGCCTCGCTGCGCGGTATGCGGGCGAAGATCGGAAGGCGGACCGCTTCAGCGAAAGCCTCTACCTTGACCGATTCGTCTGCCAGATTCCTGCTATTGAAGATGATCCCGGCGACGCGGGCCTGCTCACCGTCGTAGTTGCGGATCCCGCGCAGGATATTGTTGGCCGCGTAAAGCGACATGAACTCACCCGAGGTCACGAGAAAAATGGTGTCCGCATACTCCCGGCGGATCGGCACGGCGAAACCGCCGCATACCACATCCCCGAGTACGTCGTACACCACATAGTCATACTGCTGCTTCAGTTGGAATTTGTCCAGGAGCTCGAACGCCGTGATGATCCCGCGGCCGGCGCAGCCAACGCCCGGCTTGGGTCCGCCGGCCTCCATGCAGCCGATCTCCCGGTAGCCTACGCATAGGATATCCTCCAGCCGGTGATCCGCCGGCCCTGTATCCCGGATGTGATCCAGGATCGTAGTCATTCTGCGCCCACCGGTCAGCAGCCTTGTCGAATCGTGCTTCGGGTCGCAGCCGATCTGCAGCACACGCTCTTTAGCTGCCAGTGCTGCGCTCAGGTTGGCCGATATGGTTGACTTACCGATGCCGCCTTTGCCGTAAACAGCAATTTCCCGTTTCACGATTCCTGCTCCTTCCTGCGCTCACTTTACCGTCACCTTTCGCCCCGCGTTCTTCTTCGTGAAGAACTTCTTGTATTTCTTCACGTACTTCTTGTTCTGGACGCGGGTGCCGACCTTGACCTTTATCGTCTTGACCTTCGAACCTTTCAGGGAGCCCCTGACGGAAGCCTTTGATGACAACTTCGTCTTGAGCACGACCGTCCGGATCCGCTTCCCTTTGAAGGATCCCGCCGCAAGACGGGTAACCTTATACGCTTTCCCATCCGCCAGCTTCACCGACTTCGGGACCGTCACCGTTTTCTTATTCTTAGCCTTGATGAGGGTGGCCTGTCCAGCCTTTGCAGAAGCCACCTTCGTGACCTTATAGGTGTTGCCGAAGACCGTATACTTCTTACCGGTGACCACCTTGTCCGGATCCTCTCCGCCGCCCTTCAGAGCCTCGATGGCGGCTTCCGCATCCAGCAGATGCTGCAGGACCGTCTCGTCCACGAGCAGCTTCTGGTCCGGGGTCAGCCCTTCATACTTATTTCGGGCGGCGACGATCGCAGTTTCGTCCGCCAGACTTATCTCCGATGCCGCAGGCAGGGCATTGATCAGGTCCGTCACGATCTGGGCCTGGATCCGGTCCTGCTCCTCCTTATATGGCTGTGAGGACTTCTCCTGGGTATAATCATCGCTGTAGAACAGGACGAGCTCGTCCCCATCCTCCAGGAAGTAGAGGTCGACGCCGACCCCGGGTTCTTCGTCATTGATCGCATACATCCAGCCGGAATTCTCACCGTTATCCTTTTCGTTCACATAAATGACCTGCTCCGGATCGTCCAGCAGGGCCGGCGGGACCTGCACGCCGCTCACATACAGGCTTCCATACTCGTTGTTGCTTCCCCCGTTCATCCCGAGTCCTGCATCCGAGAGAGCATGCCGGATCAAATCGCCGGCGGTAAAATTGATCGGGATCTGGTATCTCTTCTGCGGGATCCACTCCTCCAGATTCCCCCGAACCCGGGTATGAATGCCGCAGTCCGCGTCCGGCCCATGCGGCCTGTCACCGAGCAGAGTGAAGTAGACGTCTATGGTCTCTCCGGTATCCGGCTCCAGGACCCTGACTGTGAACTCCGTCCGGACCGTTCTGTACACTGCAGTAAGGGTGAGTACCGCCCGCTTGCTGCTGTCAAAGCCGGTGATGATCAGGTTCTCATCATCCCCGCGAATGGTTTCCACCCTGCCATCGCTCCAGGAAAGGTCAAAAATCAGATCGTCCAGAGCAAGTTCTTCTCCGGTTTCATATTCTTCCTTGTATCCCTCTTTCAGGACAAGGGAGGTCGGCACCGCGATCACCTGCGGCTCCGGACAGGAAGCTCCCTGCACCCAGTTCCCCAGGCTGCCTTCCGCTTCATTCAGAAGCGTTGTCACGATCCCATCCTGAAGCTGCTCCTCTGTGACCATTTTCGCCAGCTTATCCGCATCCGCCCCAAGAGGATCATCGGTACGGTTATGATCTGCCCTCAGATTGCCGGCATATGTCGTATTCACTCCTTCGATCAGCGGGATCTCTTTGCTGGTATCAAAATAGCAGTCTCCGATCTCCGTCTCATGTGTCTCGCAGCTTGTGTCTACGTATGCTACGCCACCGATCCCCCTCGCTGCGCCGCAGTCTGCTCTGTAGTAATTATCCTGAATGATATCGTAGCGGTCCAGCCCACGGAATGCCCCTGCGATCCCCCCGGCATTCGTTCCTGCTGTCGCGGAAACAGTACCGGTAAACAGGTTGCTCTGCAGGAAACCGATGCCGTTTTCCCATACCTGCAGGGATGTTTCATAACCTATGATCCCTCCCGCTTTATCAGCGGCCTGAACAGATCCAGTGCTGAGGCAGTTGGTCACGCTTAGCATCGGTGCATTCGGCGCTGTATCGATGCCCCATCGGGCCCCTCCATAACTACCACCCGCGATCCCTCCGGCGTTTTCACCGCTGGCGATCACCTGACCCGAGAATACGCAGTTGCTGATGCTGGTCCGGCTCATGGAATTGCCCTTAGCTCCGATGATACCACCGACATAATCCTTGCCGTACACGGTCGCTGCGCTGCGGCAGCCGGTCATCATACCGTTATAATTCCCGGCAAACGAACCGATCCAGTTCTGGTCTTTATCACAGCCGATGACCACGCCTGCCTCGACCGTACAGTTCACGATATTCACAGCATTACCCGCCGCCGCATACCCGCTGACGAAACCGGATCCCTGAATGGATGTCCCGGCCAGGATCCTGACATTCTCCACATCTGCTGTCACAACACCGAAGGATGCGGTCCCGTCCGGTCCCCGGTCCACCACGTAATCACGGATCAGCCCGTTTCCTTTGATCTCTTCTCCGGCAATGCCAAGGTTTCGGATCGTCGCCTCCCGGACATATCCGAGCAAAGGCTGGCCTCCCTTAGCCGATGTGACCGTGTGTCCGCCGCCATCCAGGATCCCGCTGAACGGAAGGATATTCATCCCGTTCGCCGGGCTGTCCTCTCCCTGCTTAAGAGTCCCGATGGGCTCCCACTGGTCCGGCAGCTGGATATCCTCCGTGAGTAGCAGATGTCTGCCTGAGAAACTGTCGCCGGCAGCCACATCTTCCCGGACCTTCTCCAGGTCTGCAGGGGTTTCTATGCGATATGGGTCCGCGCTCGTTCCACTGCCGTTCAGGTCTGCTGCCCAGACGGAGTCCGTCATCAAAAAGCCGGCTGCAAAAAGTGAAGCCATGACCAGTATCACAAGTATTCTGTTTCGCTGTGTCATTTTAATGGTTTTCATAAGCCGGCCTCCGCCCGACACATCATCTTCCGATACGAGAAGGCTGCCACATTGATCCTGTCATCAACGAAGCAGCCTTCCCTACTGTCACGGGGTCAGTACACACCTCTGCCCCGTTTCCTTTGCCTTATTTGATCTTGATCTTGACTGTAGCTGGTTTCGTCACCTTCGCGAATTCTCTATTGCCTGAATCGGTCACATTGACTTTGATCCTATAGGTCTTTCCCTTCTTCAGCCCTTTCTTGACGGTGATCTTACCACTCTTTGATACGGTGATCTTCTTGTTTTTCGTCACCTGCTTATATGTGATCTTGCCCTTCTTATCTGTGATCTTGAATGCCTTCTTCGCGGAGATCACGGTCTTTTTCTTAGCCTTGGCATTGACATTCTTGCCAGTTGCCTTCATCGGGTTGGCTTTTTTAGCTACTGTGATGATGCAGCACGGAGCAATGACCGGGCAATCTGCCTCGAAGGCTGTTTCTGCACCCCATGGAAGCACGCTGTCTTTGACTGCTCCATTCGCTGTCAGGATAAAGGTTCCAGCTTCGAAGAAGCTGACCGTAGCCTTACCCTCTGCATCAGTCTTCAGATCTGCTCCCTGATCATCTCCGAGCGGGATGAACGTACCGTCTTCCCAAATACCGATGTTCACTCCTACGGCCGGTGCCGGAGGATTGACCGTCATCGCCTGATAACCTTCCAGCTTGACAGTTAT
>JAFRLD010000090.1 GCA_017431395.1 Bacillota bacterium
ATTGAAGGTCAAGCTGACGGTGCCGCTTCCCGGCCAGATATTTCTGATAAAAAGGCAGGAACCACCGGATCATCACTCCGCCAAGAAGCGCGAGCAAAAGGCTCCGGTAAAACAGGAACAGGATCAGGGCGATGAAACCGTACCCGGCGGCTTCGAAACGGAGCCGCTGCGATTGTGACAATTCGTAAACATCATAATCTGTGATCATTTCCACACCTCCAGCTTCTCGGGATGGCGCAAAGGCTGGCCCGTCAGGCCCTCCTCCAGCCGGTATAGTACATTCGTGCGGATCTCCCCATCCGCGATCCCATCGAGTTCCGCGATCTCGCTGACCTTCCGGCTCCCGTCCCGAAGTCGGCTCATATGGATGAAGATATCGATGCCCTCGGCGATCTGGCGCCGGATCGCATCCACCGGGATCTCCGCTGCTTCAAGGAACATGGCCTCCAGACGCCGGAGCATGCCCGCGATGCTGTTGGCATGGCCGGTGCTCATGCTCCCGTCATGCCCGGTATTCATCGCCTGGATCATATGGATGACCTCTTTGCCCCGGACTTCTCCCACGATGATCCTGTCCGGCCGCATCCGCAGGCTGTTCCTCACGAGCAGGGACATATCAATGGCGCCTTTTCCCTGCACATTGGCGTTGCGGCACTCCAGGCGCACGAGATTCTCGGCCTGATCGAGGCGAAGCTCTGCGGAGTCCTCTATGACGATCAGCCGTTCCTCCGACGGGATGCAGCGGGACAGGACGTTCAGAAATGTCGTCTTACCGCTGGAAGTCCCCCCGCTGATGAAGCAGTTGTAACGGCATCGGACCAGCTTTTGCAAAAGCGCCGCGGCATCCGGCGAAATCGAGCCGGAAGCGATCAGATCGTCCATGTCGAGCGGCCGGCTCTCAGGGAACTTCCGGATCGTCAGGGAGGCCCCGTCGAGCGCGATGCTCCCGAGGACCGCATTGACCCGGGAACCATCGGACAGCCGGGCGTCTACGATCGGATGCATCTCGTTGATCTCGCGGTGGACGCGGGAGGCGATCCTTCGGATCAGTTCCTCCAGTTCCTCTTCGGAGCCGAAGCAAAGGCTGGTCCGCTCCAGCCTGCCGCCCCGCTCTACGAAAACATGTTCCGGCCCATTGACCATGATCTCCGTGATCGCAGGATCCTCCGCCAGCGGCTGCAGGATCCCGAGCTCTCCCCGCAGGGTCAGATAGAGCCTGCGGATCAGGTCCGTGTTCTCCCGGCAGGATCTGCTGCCGGCTTCCGGCCGTCCGAACACCTCGTGTTCGATCAGCTTCAGGGCTTCTTCGTCGTTCATCTCCGCCGGATACCGGTTCATCTGTTCGCGGATCCGGGCGGTCAGATCCTGCAGGTATGAATAATCATTATTTGTCATAAATGCCAATATATTCCTTTCTGTAATAAGAGTATACCTCACGAAAGGGGGCGCCGCAATAGCAAATAACAATTATTTCCAGCTGGTTTCACAAGAGGAGGCTGTGTTGGAGTTCCGGTTGCCCTACCTATCTGCGGTTAGCGACAACTAATCATCGAATTTCAACGTTTTTTGCTAGCGGCCTTGCAAAATCTATCGATATCAGACAGTTAATTATTCCTAACCGGTGCGGTTTGCAAATAACCGGCGCCCATCACCGGCGTCCATCACGCTGGTCCAGCCTTTGCATAAACGACCAGATCCGGGGAGGAGTGTCTGTCATGTAAAAACACTTGACAGGGCGGGGGCCATCATGTAAAATGGCATGGTGTCAAGGTGAAATGCCTTACAGGTAGAATGCTATGGATGTGAATGAGATCGCGAGACAGAGTCTGCTGTATGACTTTTATGGACAGCTTCTGACCGACCGGCAGAGGGAGATCACGGAGCTATATACGCAGGAGAACTATTCACTGGCGGAGATCGCGGAGGAGCTTGGCATCAGCCGGCAGGGAGTGCATGATGCGGTCCGGAACGCGAGGAAGGCGCTGGAGGGATACGAGGAGAAGCTCGGCCTGGTGCAGCGGTTTCTCAGGACCGAGGAAGCGGTGAGCCGGATCGATCAGGAGATCCTGACCATGATCGGGCTGCTCCAGAAGCTGGATGCACCGGACACGGCTGCAGAGAGCCCCATGAAGGAACCGGCCGGGACCGAGACGCAGGAACTGGTCCGGCGGCTTAAGAAAGTCAAATCGATCATAGATCGACTGGAGGAATGAACCGATGGCTTTTGAAGGATTATCGGATAAATTACAAGGTGTATTCAAAGGATTAAAGGGCAAAGGCTCTTTGACAGAAGCGGACATCAATGCGGCGATGCGGGAGGTCAAGCTGGCCCTGCTCGAAGCGGACGTCAACTTCAAGGTCGTTAAAGAGTTCGTTGCATCCGTCAAGGAGAAGTCACTGGGTGAAGAGGTGATGGCATCCCTGACCCCGGCGCAGCAGGTCATCAAGATCGTCAATGACGAGCTGACCGAGCTGATGGGCGGGACCGGCACGAAGCTGACCTATTCTCCTAAGGGATTCACCGTGTACATGATGGTGGGACTGCAGGGTACCGGTAAGACCACGACCTGCGGCAAGCTGGCCAAGTGGCTCAAGAAGAACGGGAAGAAGCCGATGCTTTGCGCATGCGATATCTACCGTCCGGCGGCGATCGACCAGCTGGAGATCGTAGGCGAGAGCGTGGAGGTCCCGGTCTTCACCATGAGGGACTGCAAGGATCCATCGAAGATCGCGAGCGAGGCCATCAAAGACGCGGAGAGAAAGGGCTACAATGTCCTGATCATCGATACCGCGGGACGTCTGCAGATCGATGAGGCGCTGATGGAGGAGCTGGAGCAGCTAAAGAAGACCGTGCGTCCGCATGAGATCCTGCTGGTCGTAGACGCGCTGACCGGTCAGGACGCCGTGAACGCAGCCGAGGGATTCAATAACCGGCTGGGCATCGACGGCATCATCATGACCAAGATGGACGGTGACTCCAGAGGCGGCGCGGCGCTCTCCACAAAGAAGGTCACAGGCCGTCCGATCAAGTTCGTCGGTATGGGCGAGAAGATGGACGAGCTGCAGGAGTTCCATCCGGAACGTATGGCAAGCCGGATCCTCGGTATGGGCGACATGATGTCCCTCATCGAGAAAGCCCAGGAGGACTACGATGAGAAGAAGGCCGAGGAGCTGGAGCGAAAGATCCGAAAGAACAAGTTCACCCTGGAGGACTTCCTGGAGCAGATGGGCCAGATCCGCAACATGGGCGGCATCGCCAAAGTGCTCGACATGATGCCCGGCATGGGCAAGGCGAAATCCGAGGACATCGCGCGGGGCGAGCAGGAATTCAAACAGTTCGAAGCCATCATCCAGTCCATGACGAAGCAGGAACGTGAGAATCCGCAGATCCTCAACGCGAGCCGCAGAAAACGCATCGCTGCCGGCTCGGGCCAGTCCGTACAGAAGATCAACCAGCTGATCAAGCGCTACGATGAGGCCAGGAAGATGATGCGTCAGATGATGAAGCCCGGAGCTATGGGCAAAATGAGCAGAATGTTCAAAGGCATGTAATGCATACAAGCATATAACATATAAACTATTTTTTTCAGGAGGAAACAATAATGGTTAAAATCAGACTTAGAAGAATGGGCGGACACAAGAAGCCGTTTTATCGCATCGTGGTTGCAGATTCCAGAGCACCGAGAGATGGCAGATTCATCGAGGAGATCGGTTACTATGATCCTATGAAGAAGCCGGCTGACATCAAGATCGACGCGGAAAAAGCGCAGAAGTGGCTCTCCACAGGCGCCCAGCCGACAGACACGGTCAAGACACTCTTCCAGAAGAACGGCATTGTATAGAAAGCGGTGAGACGAATGGTTGAATTAGTCAGTGCAATTGCCAAATCGCTCGTCAGCCATCCGGAAGCAGTGGAAGTGACAGAGTCACAGACAGACGACACCACGGTCATCCAGCTGAAGGTTGCGGAAGACGATATGGGCATGGTCATCGGCAAACAGGGAAGGATCGCCAAAGCGATCCGGACGGTTGTCAAAGCAGCAGCGACGAAGTCGAATAAGAAGGTCGTTGTTGAGATCGTTCAGTAAACGAAGAACACGGGGGCGCATCGTAGTATGTGCCCCTGATTGCTATGAGAGATTATGGATAAAATACTGATTGGAAAAATCACCAGCGCGGTGGGCCTTAGAGGCGAAGTGAAGGTATACAATTATTCGGACAGCCCTGAGATCTATGAGATCACGCCGGAAATTTTCGTCGGCGAAGACCTGCATGAGATCCTTTCGGTCCGGACGCAAAAAAACATGGTCGTGCTCAAACTGTCCGACATCACGGACCGGGACGCGGCGGAGAAACTCCGGGGAAAAGAGCTCTTTATCACTGAAGAAGATCTGCCGGAGCTGCCGGAGGGACAATTCTATGTGCGCGATCTCATCGGGATGCAGGTCGTGACCGAAGACGGGGAGACCCTCGGTCCCGTGACGGATGTGATCCAGAACACGGCACAGGATCTTTTCGAGGTCGAGCTCGCGACCGGCCGCAAGGTCCTGATCCCGAAGGTCGACGCGTTCGTTCTCGATATCGACGCAGACCGCAGGCAGATCACGGTGCGCCTGCAGGAAGGACTGTTGGACCTGTGATGAAGATAGATGTTTTGACCCTGTTCCCGGAG
>JAFRLD010000010.1 GCA_017431395.1 Bacillota bacterium
ATGGCTTATGCCGTCTGCATCGCGGACGTTGAAGTCGATACGGAGACCGGCTATGTCAAGATCACAGACCTCACACAGGCATATGAAGTCGGCACCTGCATCAACCCGATGCTGACCGAAGGCCAGATCGATGGCGGCACCATGATGGGCGTCGGCATGGTCATGTCCGAGGATCTGTATCCGAAGTATCCGTCCATCGATATGTCCATCGATAACTTCACGGATTACATCATTCCGACCTCGGCGGACGTTCCGAATCTGAAGACGACGATCATCGAGATGCCGGATATCAATGGTCCGTTCGGTGCCAAGGGCTTCGGCGAGATGAGCTCCAACCCGCAGCCGCCGGCCATCGCGAACGCGATCTATGACGCGATCGGTGTCCGGATCACGGATCTGCCGATCACACCGGAGAAGGTCCTGGCAGCGATCGAGGCTGCAGAGCAGTAAGCTGAGCCAAAAGCAGGCCAGCCTTTGCATGAAATAACGGGGATGATATATGGGCATGTCACATTTCATGTGGCGTGCCCTTTTCCTAGTGAGGTGATGCTTCTTGCGTGCACTTGTCCCGTCCTGCGGATTGGAGTATAATTCAAGGGGACAAGACAGGAGAGAGAGCATTGAACAAGGCATACATCTATGTACTTCTGACAGCATTCATATTCGGAACGATGGAGGTCGCGCTGAAGATCGGGGCGAGCACCATGGATCCGTTCCAGATCACGTATATCCGGTTCGCCATCGGAGGGCTGATCCTGCTCCCGTTTGGCATAGCGGAGATCCGGAGGAGGGGGATCCGGCTGCAATTCAGGGATTTTCTGGAGCTGGCGGGGATCGGCTTCATCGGTGTCGTGGTCAGCATGATCCTGTTCCAGCTGGCGGTGATGAACTCGAATGCTTCGACGGCATCGGTGCTGTTCTGCGTGAACCCGTTCTTCACGATGATATTCGCCCACTTCTTCGCAGGGGAACGGATGAACCGGACGAAAGCCGTGGTCCTCGCGATCGCGCTGATCGGCATCCTGTTCATGCTCCGTCCATGGGACGTGCAGGAGGGGAATACGATCCTTGGAATGGTCCAGATGATCCTGGCGGCGCTGACGTTTGGGATCTACACCGTGGCGGCCAAAAAGAGCGTACAGAAGATCGGAGCCATCGCCCAGACCGGCATCAGCTTCGTGCTGGGAGCATTCATCCTCATGACCATCACGTTCATGCTCGGACGGCCGGTGATCGACGAGACCACGGAGAATATCGAGATCATCCTTTATACCGGGATCCTCGTGACCGGCGGGGGCTACCTGTTCTATTTCAAGGCGATCGAACTGGCGGACGCGGCGACCGGAGCCTTCGCGTTCTTCCTGAAGCCGGCTATCGCACCGGTCATAGCGGTCATCGTTTTAGGGGAGCATATCCTTTGGAACACGTACATCGGGATCGGATTGATCCTGGCAGCATCGCTGATCAACATCGTGAGCCAGAAGAAGAGCATACAGATCGAGAAGGTGGAGAAGCGTCGGACCATGCAAAGGCTGGACACAGAGCCCGAAAAACCGGAGGAGAAGACCCATGAGTGACAGGAACCTGAGCGGAAGCGATATCAGAGATCTTTTTAAGGACACTCCGCCGGTCCCAGAAAACAACTTCCGGCATTACGCGGTCCTGGTACCGCTGATCGAGAGGGAAGACGGGATCCACGTGCTTTATGAGGTGCGGGCGAAAGACCTGGACCGGCAGCCGGGGGAGATATGCTTTCCGGGCGGGATGCAGGAACCGGAGGAATCGTATGAGGAGTGCGCGCTTCGGGAAGCCTATGAGGAGATCGGGCTTATGCCGGAGAACGTGGAGGTCATCAATGAGCTGACGGTCATCTACGGGGTCGGCAGGTTCGCCATGCACTGCTTTACAGCCCTTGTGCCCGCAGAAGCCGCAGATTCGCTGCGGCTAAGTGAGATCGAAGTGGATCAGGTGTTTGAGGTCCCGCTCCGGGATTTGATGGAAGCCGAGCCGGAGAACTACCGGGCGCGGCTGGTCCAGTACGGGCCGGAAGAATTCCCGTACGAGAGGGTCGTGGGGGCGGATTCGTACCCCTGGTCAAAAATGACTTCGCCGGTGCCTGTCTTTGACGTGAACGGATGGGCGATCTGGGGACTGACCGGCAGGGTCACGAAAGTGTTGGTGGAAGAGATCCGGCGCCGGCAGGCAGCGTCCGGAGAGGACGAATAAGGAGGACGGTTTCATGGAATTCAAGTTAGGACTTTGCCAGATGGCGGGAACGGCGAACAAGAACGAGACCCGCCGGATCGCAGACACGTACGTTCGCGAAGCTGCGGAGAACGGGGCACAGGTGATCTCGCTCCCTGAGATGTGGGACTGCCCGTATTCCAATGACTATTTCCGGGAGTACGCGGAGCCGGCGGATGGTGAGACGGTAGAATTCATGTCCCGGCTCGCCGAAGACCTCGGGATCTATCTCATCGGCGGATCGATCTCAGAACTCGACGGGGATAAGGTCTATAACACTTCATTCTGTTTTGACCGCAAAGGCGACCTGATCGGCCGCCACCGCAAGGTCCATCTGTTTGACATCGACGTAGAGGGCGGGATCCGTTTCATGGAATCCGACACGCTGACCGCAGGACAGGACATGACCGTGATCGATACCGAGTATTGCAAGATCGGCGTCGCCATCTGCTATGACATACGTTTTCCCGAATGGTTCCGCAAGATGTCCCTCGCCGGAGCGAAGCTCATCGTGCTCCCGGCCGCTTTTAACATGACCACGGGGCCGGCGCACTGGGATCTTTCGATACGGGCGAGAGCCCTGGACAACCAGGTCTACTTCGCGGCCAATGCGCCTGCGCGAGACGAGAATGGGATTTATGTCTCCTATGGGAATTCCTGCATCGCGAGCCCCTGGGGCGACTTCATCGCCCATGCGGACGAGAAGCCGCAGATCCTCTACGGCGACATTGATCTGGATCGCGTCGCCGCCGTACGGGACCAGCTCCCGCTTCTGAAGCACCGGAGACCGGAGCTGTACTGATCGCAGATTTTGGCAGGGTGCGCGGCGGAACGCAAGCGCGTGGTGGAACGCAACTGCGCGGTTCACGGCTCGGAATTGTAAAAAACGGCCGGTTTTGACCCGTTTTTTACAATTTTTCTATGGGAAATTGTAAAAAATGCCTCTGTAGACAGCTATTTTTACAATTTTACAACCTCAAAAAAGTAATTAATTGGTAATACTATAGCCATAAACCCCATCTATGCCATATAATGTTAATAAATGACAATATATGGCATAGATTGTTGTAAAAACCATTGAAAAATCAACACTTTTTTACAATTTTCGAAGGAAAAATTGTAA
>JAFRLD010000091.1 GCA_017431395.1 Bacillota bacterium
ACGAGAGCCTTGACGATATCGTCGCAAGCAAGAAGATCGCCAGGACCTTCAGACCCTCGCTCGGCGAAAAGGAGAGAATGGAGAAGATCGAAGGCTGGCACAGAGCAGTAAAGGCTGCGATAGCGTTCAACGAATAGGGTCACAGGGACTGTAATGGGAGACAGGATGATCAGACGATCCGTATCAGGAAGAATAATCGCAATGATCCTGGCGGCCATGCTCGCGACCGCTTTTCCTGTGCCTGTAAACGCTGAGACCGGGTCGCGCTGGTATGATTCGATATCCTCCATGCTTTCGGCGGGTGAATACGAGGAAGGAGTCGTGATCGCGGGCATAGACATGTCGAAGGCGAAGAGACCGGGAGATCCGGGCTCCGCTCTGGAGACGAAGAAACTGGGGTCATCCGCTGACGAGATCATGACTGTGGATCCCGGCGAAGCTGCAGTTCAGCAGGATCTGATATCATGGCTGCGTCAGCTGAAGGACAAACTTACCGGTCAGTATGACGACAGCGTCTGCATCACTTCCATAAGGCGGAGCGACATGACGACCGCGCAGATACTGAAGACTCTGGCAGCTGATGACAGCGTTATTTTTGCCGAACCGAATTACATCAAAAGCATTGAATCCACAGGCGGCGGCGGTGACAACGGAGGCGATACGTCCGGTTCATCGGACGCAGACGCGGCGGCAGCGGACGCGAGCAGCCTGCAGTGGAGCTCGAGCGAAAGAGCGACTCTTCATGCGGCCGGAAAGAACGGAGATGTTTCGATGAAGGTACCGGGCTGGCCGGACGGACGCAACATGGATCATGAGATCATAGTAGCGGTCGTGGATATGCCGGTGGATTTTGATAATCCGGATCTTGACGGAGCCGCATATGATTTCAGTGATGCGCTGCAGACAAAGCTGGGATGCGATAAACACGGTTTCAACGCCACGTGGGAGTCGAAGAACGGAAAACTGGACTATGACGGCGCGGGAAGCCACGGCACCCATGTCGCAGGCATCATCGGCGCCGAATGGAACGGAAGCGGCATAAGCGGCGCAGGGTCAAAGGTGAAGATCGTGTCCGTCCAGAACAGCATAGACGGCATGACTTCACTGATCGACTCGCTGAACGGCTACAGCTTTATAAAGAATGCTGTCGATCTGGGGGTCAGAATACGCATAGTGAACAACTCATGGGGTCTTCAGCAGTCCAGCAAGGCTCTCGATGCTGCGGTCACCGAGCTGGGAAAGCACGGTGTCGTCAGCTTTTTTGCAGCGGGGAATGACGGAAATGACCTTAACGCCCTGAGCGATCTTGGCTCCACACTCGGAAACAATCCGTATGCGATCATCGTGGCCTCGACAAAACCGGATGGAACTATCTCGGATTTCAGCAGCTACGGCAGAGGGATAGTAACGCTCGGAGCGCCCGGTGAGTGCATACTTTCATGCATTCGCCCGGTAGAAGCGGCGTGCATGCCGGTGCTGTCAGAGAGCAATAAGGTGTACGAGAACTTCGAGGGCGAAGGTGCTGCAAAGGTGGAACTGTGCCAGGTCGGATATAATGAAGACGGTTCACCGGATCCGGATGATGAGGTCAGCGGAACCGGCGGCAGCGTGGTTGGCGATCCCGATGAGCTGGGCTTTGAAGGACAGAAGGTTCTGAAGATCAAATTCGACAGAGCCAGAACTCACCTTGGAAAAAACAACGAAAGGATGCTGGCTCTCAGGCTGG
>JAFRLD010000092.1 GCA_017431395.1 Bacillota bacterium
AAAATACTGCGATCTTTACAAAAAATCCGCCTGGGCTGTGCTGAGATTCCAATAATTGACAGCTGATCCAAGACAAATCAGCCAGCATTTTTTCACGAATTCACACGTTCACTTCCGCGGTGATCCCAAGCGCGTCTTTGTTCGCCTCGAGCAAAGGCTGGACCACGTCCGCCAGGAATTCCTCCGTCTGCTGCGGCGCCCGGCCCACATAATTGGACGGATCCATCAGGGACTGCAGCTTGTCAAGGTCTGTGCCGAAGGCGGGGTCGCCCGCGATCCGCTCGAGCAGGTCGTTGTCCAGGCCTTCTTCCTTGACCCTGCGGCCGGCGGCCATGGAGTGGACACGGATCTTCTCATGCAGTTCCTGCCGGTTGCCGCCATTCTTCACTGCATCCATCATGACATTTTCGGTAGCCATGAAGGGAAGCTCTGCCATCAGGCGCTTCTCGATGACCTTCGGGTAGACGACCAGGCCGTCCGCTACATTCATATACAGCGTCAGAACGCCGTCCAGGGCAAGGAATGCCTCGCTGATGCTGACCCGCTTGTTGGCGGAATCGTCCAGGGTCCGCTCGAACCACTGGGTCGCTGCCGTGATCATCGGGTTCATGCAGTCGCTGATGATATAGTTGGAGATGGCCGCGATCCGTTCGCTTCGCATCGGGTTGCGCTTGTAAGCCATGGCGGAGGATCCGATCTGGCCTTTCTCGAACGGCTCTTCCACTTCCTTCAGGTGCTGCAGCAGCCGGATGTCGTTGGAGAACTTGTGCGCGCTCTGGGCGATGCCGGCGAGGACCGCGAGCACCCGGGAGTCGATCTTTCTGGAATAGGTCTGCCCGGAGACGGCATAGCAGGAGTCAAAGCCCATCTTCTGGGCGATCTTCTGATCTAACTGCTTGCACTTCTCATGGTCCCCTTCGAACAGTTCCAGGAAGCTGGCCTGGGTACCGGTAGTCCCTTTGGAACCGAGCAGTTTCAGTGAGCCGATCAGATAGTCGAGATCCTCCAGGTCAAAGGTAAGATCCTGCAGCCAGAGGCAGGCCCTCTTGCCCACGGTGGTCGGCTGGGCCGGCTGGAAGTGGGTGAAAGCCAGAGTCGGCATCGATTTGTATTCATCCGCGAACTTAGCCAGGGCAGCGATCACGTTGATGAGTTTTTTTCGGATCAGCTGCAGGCCTTCCCGCATGATGATCAGGTCGGCGTTGTCGGTGACATAGCAGCTGGTCGCGCCCAGATGGATGATGCCTGCCGCGTCCGGGCACTGCAGCCCATATGCGTAAACGTGGCTCATGACATCGTGACGAACGATCTTCTCCCGTGCCTTCGCCTCCTCATAGTTGATGTCCTCTATGTGTTCCTTCAGCTGGTCGACCTGCTCCTGCGTGACAGGAAGTCCCAGCTCCATCTCGGATTCGGCCAGGGCGATCCAAAGCCTGCGCCAGGTAGAGAACTTCTTATCGGGGGAAAACAGGTACTTCATTTCGGCTCCGGCATAGCGCTCGGAGAACGGGCTGGTATATTCGTTGTTCATAGGACCTCCTGCGGGTTCTGATCATGTGTCGGTTGCTTCTCCAATTGTACCATAAGATGCCGCTGAATAGTATCCTGTCTTGAAATCGATTTTCTGTTGAGCATGCATGGAAATTGTGTTAGAATCAAGGTTGCCGACTGTCGCCGGCATCTTTTCGTGCGCGGCAGAACAAAACAATAAGGAGAAATGAGATGGCAGAGGTAACAGTCAGACAGCTGTATAGGGAAACACAAAAGTTCGCAGAGCAGGAGATCACCGTCCGGGGCTGGATCAGGACCAACCGGGGATCGAACAAGTTCGGATTCATCGAACTGAACGACGGATCTTTTTTCAAGTCGATCCAGGTAGTATATGAAGCGGAGCTTCTGGAGAATTTCGGAGAGATCAGCAAAGCACCGATCTCGGCTGCATTGAACGTTACGGGTCAGTTCGTCCTGACGCCGGAAGCGAAGCAGCCTTTTGAGATCAAGGCGAAGAGCGTAGTGATCGAGGCGGATTCCGCGGCGGACTATCCTTTGCAGAAGAAGAGACATTCCATGGAATTCCTGCGGGAGATCGCACATCTGCGTCCGAGGAGCAATACGTTCTCTGCTGTTTTCAGAGTCCGGTCTCTGGTGGCTTATGCACTGCATGAGTTCTTCCAGCAGAGAGGATTCGTTTATGTGCATACACCGCTCATCACCGCCAGCGATGCGGAGGGCGCCGGCGAGATGTTCCAGGTGACGACGCTCGATCTGAACGATCCGCCGAGAACCGAGGATGGACAGATCGATTATAATGAAGACTTTTTTGGCAAGAAGACCTGTCTGACGGTCAGCGGACAGCTCGAAGGCGAGATCTTCGCCATGGCGTTCCGTGACATCTACACCTTCGGGCCCACCTTCCGGGCAGAGAACTCCAACACCCAGCGGCACGCTTCTGAGTTCTGGATGATCGAGCCGGAAATGGCGTTCTGCGATCTGAAGGGAAACATGGATGTGGCCGAGGATATGATCAAGTACGTGATCAACTACGTCCTGGAGAACGCTCCGGAGGAAATGGAGTTCTTCAATAAATTCGTCGATAAGGGACTGCTCGAGCGCCTGGACAATATCGTCAGCTCCGATTTCGAGCGGATCACATATACGGAAGCGGTCCGGCTGCTTCAGGAATCCGGAGAAGAGTTCCAGTATCCGGTGGAATGGGGCATCGACCTGCAGACGGAGCATGAGCGCTACATCACCGAGAAGATCTTCAAGAAGCCCGTATTCGTTACGGACTATCCGAAGGAGATCAAGGCGTTCTACATGCGGCTGAACGACGACGGCAAGACCGTGGCAGCCTGTGACCTGCTGGTACCTGGCGTGGGCGAGATCATCGGCGGCAGCCAGAGGGAAGAGCGCTATGAGCTTCTGAAGAGCCGGATCGAAGAGATCGGCATGACCGAGCAGGACTACTGGTGGTATCTGGAGCTGCGTAAGTACGGCGGCGTAGTGCACTCCGGTTACGGCCTCGGCTTCGAGCGGATCATCATGTACATCACAGGCATGAGCAACATCCGCGACGTGCTCCCGTTCCCGCGGACGCCGAAGACATGTGAATTCTAAGCAAAGGCTGGTCCACCTTTGTAAAAAACCATTGCTATGGCAACCCTGCGATGGTACAATAACTTTGTATGTGAATAAACGTGGCGATGCCACATAAAGAAATATTATTAGGAGGTCTCATTTAATGAAGGGCTATAAAGGCGAAAACATCAGAAACATCGCGCTGGTAGGACACGGTGGTACCGGTAAGACCACGTTCCTGGAAGCAGGACTGCTGGCAACAGGCGTTATCAGCAGACTGGGAAGGGTCGAAGACGGGCAGACCGTATCTGACTATGACAAGATGGAGATCGGCAAGGGATATTCCATCAACTCCACCGTTGTTCCGGTAGAGTTCAATAAGGTCAAGCTCAATTTCGTTGACACACCGGGATCCTTCGACTTCGTAGGAGAAGTCAATTCCGCTCTGAGAGCTGTGGAAGCGGCTGCGATCATGGTCGATGCTTCCTCCGGCGTACAGGTCGGTACAGAGAAGGCTTGGGAATCCTGCAAGAAGTTCGGAGTTCCGAGGTTCTTCCTGATCAACAAGATCGACAAGGACAATGTGAACTTGGATGAGACCATTCAGGAACTGAAGGATAAGTTCGGAAGCTCCGTCGTCACACTGGATGACAGAGAAGCCATGGAAGAGGAAATCGCCGGAACCGACGAGGAACTCATGGAATACTATTTCGAGAACATGGAGCTGACCGATGAGATGTTCGCGAAGGGCCTGTCAAAGGGCATCGGCACCGGCGACATCGTTCCGGTATTCTCCTGCTCCGCTATGACCGGCGACGGCATCAAGGAAGTTCTCCAGCAGTTCATCGATTTCGTTCCGAAGCCAGCAGACCACGAGCCGTATGCGGCAGTAGATGACTCCGGCGCAGACATCGAAGTTGCGGTCGATCCGGCAGGCAAGCCGGCAGTGTTCATCTTCAAGACACTGGCTGACTCCTTCCTCGGCAAGATCTCCCTGGCTAAGGTCATCAGCGGCACCATCAAGTCCGGAATGCCGATCTACAATGCGGCCTCCGAGAAGGATGAGAAGCTGGGATCCCTGTTCTATGTCAGAGGTAAGAACCAGGAAGATGCTCCGGAAGTTCCGGCAGGCGATATCGTAGCTATTGGTAAGCTGCAGAACACGAAGACAGGCGACACGCTCTGCGAGAAGGCGAACATCATCAAGTTCCCGCCGGTGGAATTCCCATCCCCGACCCTGTATCAGGCAGTCGAGCCGGCTAAGAGCGGCGACGATGAGAAGATGGGTTCCGGCCTGAAGAGACTGATGGAGGAGGATCCGTCCTTCGTTCTCGAGAACAACATCGAGACACATCAGACACTGATCGGCGGCCAGGGCGAGATCCAGCTGAACATCATGAAGGATAAGCTTAAGGATAAGTTCGGCGTGGACGTCAATACCGTTCCGCAGAAGATCGCTTACAGAGAGACCATCAAGGGTAATTCCGATGTTCAGGGTAAGCATAAGAAGCAGACCGGCGGTGCAGGACAGTACGGTGACGTTTGGATCCGGTTCTCCCCGTCGCAGGAAGAATTCGAGTTCGGCGAAGAGCTGTTCGGCGGATCCGTTCCAAAGAACTATGTACCGGCCGTTGAGAAGGGCCTGAGAGAGTGCATGGAGAAGGGCCCGCTCGCAGGCTGCAAGGTACAGAACGTCAAGGCGATCCTGTACGATGGTTCCTATCATGAAGTAGACTCCAACGAAATGGCATTCAAGATCGCTGCTTCCCTGGCATTCAAGAAGGGTATCGCAGAGGCTAAGCCGTGCCTGCTGGAGCCGATCATGAAGCTCGAGATCCACGTACCGGACGACTTCGTCGGTGCAGTCATGGGCGACCTGCCGACCAGACGTGGCGCAGTTCTGGGCATGGAGCCGGTACACGGCGGCGGCCAGAAGCTGATGGCGGAAGCACCGCAGGCGGAGCTGCTCGACTACGCGATCGCTCTGAGAACCATGACACAGGCGAGAGGCGTGTTCAAGATGGAATTCTCCAAGTATGAGGAAGTTCCGTCCAACATCGCTCAGAAGATCATCGACGATTACAAGAAAGAACAGGAATCCAAATAAAGACATACATGCCGACAAAACGGCTGAATCTAAACTGCCGGGCCCGAATGAGCCCGGCAGTTTTTAAAAAAGAGGGGGACAAGAAATGAAAGAAAAAAAAGAACTCAGACGGATAATGATGCTGCTGTTCGTGGCAGTCGTACTATGCATCGGCCTGGCAGGCTGCGGGGATGCCTCCTCCGATGAAGCCGGTGCGGACGCGCAGATCCAGTATGCTCAGCCGGACAACCCTAATGCTGCATGGCCGGAGCCTGCGGCAGAGGCGGTCGCGGAGACGGCAGTCGGTGTTGTGGATCTGGCAACGGCCCCGGATTCTCCTGAATTCGTTGGCAAGATGAAAGAGGCGAAGAAGGCGGACCAGCTGTTCATCGTCGCCGGCCTCGGCAAGACGACCGCCTATGTTTCCATGCACCAGAAGGATGAGAACGGGAACTGGAAGCAGATC
>JAFRLD010000093.1 GCA_017431395.1 Bacillota bacterium
GGATCCTTCAGCCCGTGCAAAAGCATATCGCTGATGATCTTCCGGATCTCCTCGCCGATGCGATCAGGTCTGTATCCTTTTCCCATAAGACGCCCTCTCTTTCTTCTAAGTCTGGCCGCGTGGCTTCAGGCCGCAATGGCCGCGATAGCCGCGATGCCCGCGTGTCTTCAGGCCGCGATGGCCGCGATCCGCGGCCCGGAGGTCGGACAGCCGTTAGGAACGCTCGATCTCCTCCATGGTGAAGCACTCGATGACGTCGCCTTCCTTGATGTCGTTGTAATTCTCGATGCCGATACCGCACTCATAGCCCTGGGCGACTTCTCTCGCATCGTCCTTGAATCTCTTCAGGGACGAGATCTTGCCCTCGTGGATCACGATGCCGTCTCTGACAAGACGGATGGACTCGTTGCGGACGACCTTGCCGTCGGTGACATAAGCACCGCCGACGATGCCGACGCCCGGTACCTTGAAGGTGGTACGGATCTCGACACGGCCGAGAACGACCTCCTTGAATTCCGGATCCAGCATACCTTTCATAGCGTTCTCTACATCATCGATGATGTTGTAGATGACGTTATAGGTACGGATCTGGATACCGTCACGGTCCGCCTGGGCGCTGACGGCAGCGCTCGGGCGTACGTTGAATCCGATGATGATGGAATCGGAAGTTCCGGCCAGCATGACGTCGGACTCGTTGATCGCGCCGACACCGGTGTGTACGATATTGACCTTGACCTCGTCGTTCGACAGCTTCTCAAGCGACGTAACGATCGCTCCCACGGAGCCCTGTACGTCGGCCTTGATGATCAGGTTCAGTTCCTTGACCTCGCCGGCCTGGATCTGGCTGAACAGTTCTTCCAGAGTGGTGCTGGCGTTTCTTGCCAGGACCTCTTCCCTGACTTTCTGCTGACGGTTGTAGGCGATCTCCTTAGCCTTGGCCGGGCTCTTGACTGCGTTGAACACGTCGCCCGCCTGCGGGACTTCGGTCAGACCGAGGATCTCCACGGCGGTCGCAGGACCGGCCTTGCGGAGCTTCTCGCCCTTGCTGTTCGTCATCAGACGGATCTTGCCTGCGCAGGTACCGGCTACGATGCTGGCACCGGACTTCAGCGTGCCGTTCAGGACGAGCAAGCTGGCGATCGGGCCCTTAGCCTTATCAAGCCGCGCTTCCAGGACGGTACCCATAGCGAGACGGTCCGGATTCGCCTTCAGCTCCAGGACTTCCGCCTGCAGCAGGATCATCTCCAGCAGGTTTTTGATGCCCTCTCCGGTCTTCGCAGAGACCGGAACGCTGATGACGTCGCCGCCCCAGTCTTCGACCAGGATGCCCTGCTCTGCCAGGTCCTTCTTGACGATCTCCGGATTGGCGCCCGGCTTGTCCATCTTGTTGATGGCAACGATGATCGGAACGCCTGCGGATTTCGCATGGCTGATGGACTCGATGGTCTGCGGCTTGACGCTGTCATCCGCAGCGACTACCAGGACTGCGATGTCCGTGGCGTGGGCACCTCTGGCACGCATTGCGGTAAATGCTTCGTGACCCGGGGTGTCCAGGAAGACGATCTTCTGTCCGTTGATCTCGACCTCAGACGCACCGATGTGCTGGGTGATGCCGCCGGACTCGGACTCCGTGACGTTCGTCTTGCGGATGGCGTCGAGCAGGGATGTCTTACCGTGGTCAACGTGACCCATGACGGTGATGATCGGTGCTCTCGGCTTCAGATCGGATTCCTTATCCTCGAAGTTCTCGATACCTTCTTCTTCCTGATATTCTTCTTCCTTATTGACGTTGCCGATGGCGACCTGGATCCCCAGTTCCTCCGCCAGAAGGACGACTGTGTCTTCGTCCAGGTTCTGGTTGACGTTCGCCATGACGCCCATGCGCATGAGGGTCATGATGATCTGGGATACCGTGGTCTGGGTCTGCTCTGCGAATCCTGCGACCGTGATCGGTACGTTGATCAGGACGGTTCCGGATGGAAGATCCATTTCCTGGATATCCGGTTCCGGAGCAGCCTTCGGCTTATTATGTCTCTTATTTCTTGTCTGCTTCTCAAGGGACTGTGGCTTGCCCGGCTTCTTGCCGCGCTCCAGTCTTGAGAACTTATCGCGATCCTTATCGCGGTCTTTGTTTTTCTTATCACTTCTGGAGGGTTTCGCGGGTGCAGCTGCCTGCGGTGCATCGGTCCTGCGGGATGGACGTGTGCCTGCACCGGCCGGCTTCTTCGGTCCTTCGGATCTGCGGTCTCTGCGGTCCGGACGGTCGGAACGCTCAGAACGCTCTCCGCGTCCTTCTGATCTGCGGTCGGAGGGTTTGCGATCAGAGGAACTGCGCTTCGCTTCTTCTCTTCTGGCACGTTCTGCCTTGCGGCGTTCTGATTCTTCTCTATGAACTTCTTCAGCGCGCTTGATGATCTTCAGGCCGCTTCTCTTGCGCGGTTTTTCTTCGGCTGGCTTCTCTGCCTCAGCCGGCTTCTTAGCCGCTTCCTTCGCGGGCTCTGCCTTCTTCTCAACCGCAGCCGGAGCTTCCGCCTTCTCAGGTGCTGCCGGTGCCGCCTCTTCAGCCGCCGGTTTCTCTGCCGGTGCTCCCTTAGCTGCCGCCGGTGCTGCCGGTGCTTCTGCCTTGGCCTCCGCTGCCGGTGCCTTCTCTTCTGCCGCCGGAACTTCCGCCTTCGGAGCTGCCGGAGTTTCTACAGCCGGCGCTGCCGGTGCTTCTGCCTTAGCTTCCGCAGGAGCCGCCTTCTCTTCGGCCGCCGGAACTTCTGCCTTCGGTGCTGCCGGAGCCTCTGTCTTAACGGTTTCTGCGGTCTCTGCCGCAGCTGCTGCAGCCGCAGCCTCACCTGCTGCCGCCTTCGCTTCCTGCTCCGCCTTTTCTCTTGCGATCCTCTCTTCGAGCATAGCCTTAGAGACCTTCGGTTTCTCAGCCGATGGCTTCACGCGTCCGTCCTGCGCTCTCGCCGCTGCCGCTCTCGAAGTCGTTCCCGCTGCCGGTGCTGTTTTGCCGGCCGCCGGTCTGGTCTTTCTTGACGGCTTCTTGATTTCAGGCAGCTTAATATTGGCGGCCTTCACCGTACGCTTCGGTTCATCCGTCTTCTTCTCTGCATCTTCTTTTTTCGTCCGGCTGACTCTGACCACCGTGGTCTCCGCCTTTTCCCGTCCCCGGACGATCGTGTTTTTGACCGAGGTCAGATCTATGTCTGACAGTTCATCGGTCACTTTGGTGACGGCAATTCCCATTGATTTGGCTTTTTCCAGCACCTCCTCGCCGGTCATCCGTAGTTCTGCCGCCAGATCCCTGATTTTCATTCGCACACCCTCCTTCTATCTTTTTCCCGCATGATTTCATTCAGAATCGTTTTTGCGAATTGATCATCTGTTATAGCAAACACACTTCTATCGGACTGTCCCACCGCATGGGACAGGTCTTCTATCAAACCATACTTCACGAAGTCCGTCTGGTTTCTTCGGACTTCCTTCATTATTTTTTTCTCACTGCCCTCGGAGATGTCCTCCGCGAGGATCACCAGACGCGCTTTGCCCCGGTTCATCGTGAACGTACACGTGTTGACTCCCGAGACCACCGCGCCTGCCCTCTTGGCAAGCCCCAGATACCGGAGCACCTTATCGGGCATCATAGTTCTTTATCTCCTGCAAAAGCTGGTCTTCCTGCGCCTCCGTCAGCTCCGTACCGAAGCTTCTCTGAAGCGCCTTTTTTTTCTTGGCCTTCGTGAGGCATTCCTCCGATGGACACAGGTATACGCCCCGTCCCTTGGCCTTGCCGGTCGGATCGATGCTGACCTCGCCTTCATAGCAGGCGATGCGGATCAGCGTATTCTTCGGTTTTGATTCCATGCATCCGACGCAGCGCCGCATGGGAGTCCTGCGTTCCTTCATCGTTTATTCCTCTACGGGAGCTTCCGCGACCTCTACGATCTCTTCGGCCGGCTCCTCATCCGCGACCTCAACGATCTCCTCAGCCTCTTCGGCCGGCTCCTCGGCTGCTTCCTCGACGTACTCATCGGCCGCATCCTCCGGATACTCGTCGTCATAGTACTCGTCATCGTAATCCTCGTACTCATCTTCGCTGTCGAAGTACTGGGAGTGGCTCTTGATGTCGATCTTCCATCCGCAAAGTCTGGCCGCCAGACGTACGTTCTGCCCTTCTTTACCGATGGCCAGGGACAGCTGGTAATCCGGTACGATGACTGTTGCTGCCTTCTCCTCTTCATCGATCAGGACTTCTTCGACCTTAGCCGGGCTCAGGACGTTGCGGATCAGGATCTTCGGATCATCATCCCAGGTGGTGATGTCGATCTTCTCACCGAAGAGCTCATCCACGATGTTGCGGACTCTGCTGCCGCCGGTACCTACGCAGGCGCCGACCGGATCCACATCCTCATCCTCGGTATAAACAGCGATCTTGGTACGGGAGCCCGCTTCTCTTGCGATGCTCTTTATCTCTACGATACCGTCCTCGATCTCCGGGACCTCCAGCTCGAAGAGCCGTTCCACGAATCCCGGGTGGGTCCTGCTAAGGAAGATCTGCGGTCCCTTCGTGCTTTTTCTAACGTCCATGATATATGCTTTGATCCTGTCATTGACGCGAAAACGTTCGCCCCGCGCTCTCTCACCGGCCACCAGGATACCCTCAGTATTGCCGATGTTGACGAAGATCGTCTCGTTGCTGATCCTCTGAACGACGCCCGTGATCAGGTCTCCCTGACGGTTGATGTAGTTATCAAAGACCATGCCGCGCTCTGCCTCACGGATCTTCTGGACGACGACCTGCTTAGCCGTCTGGGCAGCGATCCTGCCGAAATTCTGCGGTGTGACCTGATACTCGACCACATCACCGACCTGATATCTGGGATCGATCTCGAGAGCCTCCTCAAGAGAGATCTGCGTGAATTCATCCTCGACTTCCTCCACGACGTCTTTTCTCATCAGCACTTCGATCCCTTCCAGACCGTCTTCGAATACGACTCTGACATTCTGGGACGTTCCGTAATTCTTCTTATACGCAGCGACCAGAGCTGATTCGATGGCATCCATGAGAAGTTCCTTGGTGATCCCTTTCTCTTTGACCAGATCATCGATTGCGTTCATAAACTCGTTCATTTTTGTTTCCTCCAAAATCAGAGCACTTGCTTTCCTAAAAGATCACAGCCAGTCTGGCTTTCGCGATCTCGGATAATCCTAATTCCCATTGTTTGCCCGTCTCATCCGTGATCCAGACGGTCTCATCCTCCAGCGCATCAAGCGTGCCTTCGATGTTCTTCTTACCATCCTTGCCGCGGTAGAGCCGGACTTCCACTGGACGACCGATGTACCGGAGCCAGTGGTCCTTCCTGATCAGCGGCCGGTCAAGACCCGGAGAAGAGACCTCCAGATAGTAGTTCTGTTCGATCGGATCCGCCTTATCCATCGCTTCGCTCAGGAACCGGCTGACCTTCTCGCAGTCATCCGTACTGACGTAACGTTCCTCGCCGCTCTCGTCCTGCTTCAGATCGATATAGATCCGGAGGAACCAGTCACTGCCCTCTTTCACGAACTCGGAATGGTACAGTTCATAGCCTTCGCGCTCCAGAAAATCCGCCAGCAGTTCTTCTGCGATCTCTGTTACCTTTTTCTTAGCCATTTCCGCCTCATATCCAACAAATAAGAGTGGGCCTGCACCCACTCTTACCCTAAACTTTAACTTTTTACGATACCGATATTAACACAGTTTCCCGGCCAATGCAAGAAAAACCTTGAAATTCACGGCTTTTTACAGTTGAAACAGAGAAATCTGTGCCGTTTCCGGAAGGCCTTCGAGCACGCCGTGCTCCCGGAGTTCCTCGATCGAGGTCTTATTGACCTTGCCGCGGTCCATCACATCCTCCACCGTATCATAGGGCCGCTCATCATAGGCAGCGGCGAATGCCCTGGCCGCCCCTTCGCCCATCCCGGTGATGGAGACGAACGGCAGCAGGACCTTGCCCTCCCAGGCTTTGAACTTCATGGCGTCGGAGATGCCGAGCCTGGCCGGGGCGAACTCATAGCCCCTGGCACACATTTCATAAGCCAGCTCCAGGACCGGCAGGTCGTCCTGCTCCTTGGCGGAAGCATCCTTGCCCTTGCGGATGATCTCGTCCATCCTCTCCTCTATGGCGTGCTGTCCCCGCAGCATGACCTTCTCGTCAAAATTGGCCACCTTCGCGGTGAACCATACCGCATAGAATTCCACCGGATAATAGACCTTGAACCAGGCGATCCGCATGGACATCATGCAATAAGCCACGGCGTGGGCCCGCGGGAACATGTACTTGATCTTTTTGCAGGATTCGATGTACCAGTCGGGGACATCGTGCTCCCGCATCTCGAGTTCCTGCTCTTCGGTAAGGCCTTTGCCCTTTCTGACCTTCTCCATGATGGTGAACGCGTCCGAGTTCGGCAGGCCTTTTTTTCGCAGGTAGTTCATGATGTCATCACGGGTGGCGATGGCCTCCTTCATGGTGGCGATCCCGTTCACGACGATGTCCTGGGCATTGCCGAGCCATACGTCCGTTCCGTGGGACAGGCCGGAGATCCGTACCAGCTCCTCGAAAGAGGTCGGCTGGATGTCGTCGAGCATCTGGCGCACGAATTTGGTCCCGAACTCAGGGATGCCGAACGATCCATGGGAGAACCGGTACTCCGGATCCTGGATGTCAAGGCCTTCGTGGCCCGTGAAGATCGACATGACCTTCTCATCTTTTAGCGGCACATCCATCGGATCGATCCCGGTCATGTCCTGCAGCTGCCGGATCATGGACGGCGCATCGTGACCGAGGATGTCGAGCTTCAGCAGGTTCTGGTCGATCGAGTGGTAGTCGAAGTGGGTCGTGATGACGTCGGAGTTCACGTCGTTCGCCGGATGCTGCACCGGGCAGAACTCATAGATCTCATGGCCCCGCGGCACGATGATGACACCGCCCGGATGCTGTCCGCTGGTCCTGCGCACGCCTGCGCAGCAGCCGGTCAGCCGGTCAAGTTCGAAACGGTTCACCTGCATGCCCCGCTCCTCGAAGTATTTGGCCACATACCCGTAAGCGGTCTTATCCTTGATGGTGCCGATGGTGCCGGCCTTGAAGACGTTCTCCGGTCCGAAGATCTCCTCTACATATTTCTGGGCGGTGCCCTGGTATTCTCCCGCGAAGTTCAGGTCGATATCAGGCTCCTTGTTGGCATTGAATCCGAGGAAGGTCTCGAACGGGATATTGAAGCCCTCCTTCCGGTACTGGGTCCCGCACTCCGGGCAGACCTTGTCCGGCATATCCACGCCGCAGTCGTATTCCTGCAGGTCGCCCCACTCGATGTGCTTGCAGTTCGGGCACAGATAGTGCGGCGGGAGCGGGTTGACTTCGGTGATCCCGGACATGGTGGCGGCAAACGAAGATCCGACGGATCCTCTCGATCCGACCAGATAGCCATCGGACAGGGACTTCTTTACCAGCATCTCCGCGGACCGGTACATGACCGCGTAGCCGTTGTCGATGATGGAGTTCAGTTCTTTATCGAGACGGGCCTGGATCTCCTCCGGCATCGGATCGCCGTACATGGCCGCGGCCCGCTCGGCGCAGGCGGCGCGGAGCGCATCCTCCGCCCCGTCGATCTTCGGCGGGAATTTGCCTTCGGGCACGGGCATCATCGGTTCGATCATGTCCGCGATCTTGTTCGTGTTCTCCACAACGACTTCGTAGGCCAGGTCCTCACCTAAGTAAGCGAATTCCTCGAGCATCTCTTCCGTCGTACGGAAATAGAGCCCTTCGTCTCCCTCGACGTCTTTGAATCCCTGCCCCGCCATCAGGATCCGGCGGTACAGCGCTTCCTCTTCGTCGAAGTAGTGAGCGTCGCAGGTGGCGACGACGGGTTTATCGTATTTCCGGCCCAGCTCGATGATGCGCCGGTTGTGTTCTTTTAAAGGTTCCTCGTCCCGGATCTTTTTGCCGTCGATCAGGAAACGGTTGTTGATCAGCGGCTGGATCTCGAGGTAATCATAGAAGGAGACCAGCCTTTGCATCTCCTCCTCCGGCGCCTCTTCCAGTACCGCCTGGTAGATCTCTCCCATGACGCAGGCCGAGCCGATGATCAGGCCTTCCCGGTATTTCTCGATGACGGATCTTGGCATCCTCGGCTTCTTATAGTAGTAGTTGAGGTGGGACATGGAGACCAGCCGGTACAGGTTCTTCAGACCCTCCCGGTTCTTCGCGAAAAGGATCACGTGGTTTGTCGGTCTCGCCTTATAGTCGATGCTGCCGTCCGGCCGGATCAGGTCCTTGTCATCCAGCAGATAGCCCTCGCACCCATAAAGGATCTTGATGTCCTTCGCCGCGTGGGAGGCGTCCGGGAAGCCCTGCACGACGCCGTGGTCCGTGATGGCGACCGCCGGATGTCCCCATTTCTCCGCCGTTTTGACCATATGCTTCACGTCGTTGAGTCCATCCATGGCGCTCATCTTCGTGTGGGCATGCAGCTCGACGCGTTTTTTCGGAGCATTGTCCATCCGCTCCTGGACTTCGGTTTTCTCGATGGAATCGGCCATGACGGTCACGCAGCCGTCGAACCGGTCCCACTGGGCCTGCCCCTGGATCTTCACGCCGTCGCCCGGGGAAAGGAGACTGTCGATCTCGTCCCACTTCTCGTTGACGACGAACGCCTTCACGCAAAGGCTGGTCCGCTTGTCCGTCAAAAACATGCTCACCAGCTTGCTGTCGCTCTTCGTGGTGCGGCAGTCTATGTTAAAAAGTTCCCCTGCGATGGCGACGACACCGCTCTCTGAGGTGACTTCCCCAAGCGGGGTGATTTCTGCTTTGATCGGGCTTCCCATGATCTGGTTGCCCTTGGCCGGAACGAACTTCCGGCGGCGGCTGCCTCTGCGGGCTCCTTTGCGGGGAGCACCGTTACCAGCTCCGTTTCCGGCCGCGGGTGCTCCGCCATTAGCAGATGCTCCCGCACCGCCATTGCCACCGGCGAAGCTTCCGACTTCCGCATAGTCCCAGCCCTGGGCTGCGGCGGCGGCCTCTGCCGCCTTCTCCGCGCGGGCCCTGGCCCGCTCAGCGAGCTCCGCCTCATTCATGGCGTTGTGAGGCTCGATCTGCACATCGATCTGCTTCACGCCCGGCAGCTTCTTCAGCAGCCGGCTCGTGAAGAGTTCGATCTCGTCCGCGGACATGATAAAATTCAGGGCGAGCTTCAGATGAAGCACCCTGCGGTCTTTCGAAAGGGTCGCCTCCTTGACCTCAGGCTTGAGGTCTTCCGGGCGGCAACCCTGGTATTGGTCAAATTGTATGGATTCCGTAAGTGTTTTCTGCATATTCCTCTGCCAGCTTCACTAGTTCTTTCGGTATGTCTTCTTCTGCTACCTGCCGCAGGATCTCTCCGCCTGCGATGAGCACGCCCTTGGCTTTGCCGCAGGCGACGCCGATGTCGGCTTCCCTGGCTTCGCCGGGTCCGTTGACGACGCAGCCCATGACGGCGATCTTGATGTGGGCCGTCCCATCGGATTCAAACGCCTGCTTCAGAGGCTCAAGCCCCTCTTCAACACGGGCGATGACCTGCTCCAGGTCCACCTCCGTCCTGCCGCAGGTCGGGCAGGAAACGATCTCGATCCCGGACTTGCGGATATCGAGCACATCCAGCAGCTCCCGGGCGAACAGCACCTCCTGCACCGGATCCGCCGTGAGGGAAACGCGCATGGTGTCCCCGATCCCGGCGAGAAGCAGTGCGCCGATGCCCGCGGCCGATTTCGTCCGGCCTCTTGCCGGTGTCCCGGCTTCCGTGACCCCGATGTGCAGAGGATAGTCGCACGCCGCGTCCACGATCCGGTAAGCCTGGTCATTCATCTTCACGTTCGAGGATTTCAGCGAGATCACGATGTTCTCGAAATCAAACTTCTCCAGCAGGTGAACGTTCCGCAGGGCGCTCTCCGCCAGGCCTTCCGCCGTGACTCCGCCGTCCCTCTTCACGATGTCTTTTTCGAGGGAGCCGGAGTTGACGCCGACCCGGATGGGAATGCGCCGCGCCTTGGCAAGTTCGACCACCTTCCGGACGTTCTCCTCGTCCCCGATGTTGCCGGGATTGATCCGGATCTTGTCTACACCGGATTCCATAGCCGCCAGGGCCAGCCGGTAATCAAAATGGATGTCGGCCACCACCGGGATCCTGGACCGGCGCTTGATCTCCTTCAGGGCGACCGCCGCGTCCATATCCGGCACCGCGAGCCTTATGATCTCACATCCCGCCTCCGTCAGCCGGTCGATCTGCCGCATGGTCTCTGCCACATCCGCTGTATGTGTATTGGTCATGGACTGGATGCTGATGGGAGCGCCACCCCCGATCTTCACATCCCCGCATAGTACCTGTCGTTTCATGATCTGCCTCCTAGAATATCGGCACGATGAACCGGATCACATCGTTGAACGTCACGTAGATCATCAGGGCGAAGAGCAGCATGATCCCAATAAAATGGATCCGCCCCTCCATCTCGTCCGTCACGCGTTTTCCCGTGACCTTGCGGATCAGCAGGAAAAGAAGCCTGCCTCCGTCCAGAGCCGGGAACGGCAGCATGTTGATGATGGCCAGGTTCAGGCTCAGCAGCGCCGCCAGATAGATCACATAGAGGATCCCGGACTTCGCCGTTTCGTTCACCGCGTAGACGATGCCGACCGGGCCGGACAGTTCCTTGACCGAAACGTCCCCGGTAAACAGTTGCCGTAAGGTATCGTACATCATCACGGTCATGTTGCCGGTGTTCTTGATGCCGGCTGAGATCGAACC
>JAFRLD010000094.1 GCA_017431395.1 Bacillota bacterium
GGGTGGATAGTGGGATTCGAACCCACGCATAACGGAGCCACAACCCGCTGTCTTAACCACTTGACTATACCCACCTCATTATGTGGAGGCGACACCCGGATATGAACCGGGGAATAAAGGTTTTGCAGACCTCTGCCTTACCACTTGGCTATGTCGCCATAAAAGGGGGATCAAATTCCCCTGAAATAAATTGGCGATCCGGAACGGGCTCGAACCGTCGACCTCCAGCGTGACAGGCTGGCATTCTAACCAACTGAACTACCGGACCGCGTCTTCAGGGTGGGCGCTACAGGGCTCGAACCTGTGACCCCCTGCTTGTAAGGCAGGTGCTCTCCCAGCTGAGCTAAGCGCCCTGATATAAATGGTAGCGGCGAGTGGAGTCGAACCACCGACCTTCCGGGTATGAACCGGACGCTCTAGCCAACTAAGCTACACCGCCACACGTGCAGCGCATCTTCGCCGCCGCAAGAAATATATTACCATCCGGAAGGGACATTGTCAAGTAATAATTTGCCTAATGTCAGACCAGCTTTTGTACAGCTTTTGTACCCGGTCACATCCCCTACTTATGATGGTCCAATGTGTCGTTTATGCTCTCCTCGAAGAATTCATTCAACTGGCAGAATCCACGGTAGAGCACCTCTCTCTCGGATTCAGTAAACCCCTCACAGACGCGCTTTGCGAGCAGTTCCCGATATTGTCTCTGATAGGCTGAGAACATCCTCCCTTTTCGCGTGACCGCGACCATCGTGTTTCGCTCATTGCCGGGTTCGGAAAACCGGCGGACCAGACCATGTTTCTCGAGCTTTTTGACAAGCAAAGAGGCGGAGGGACGGCTGATCTTGAGATACTCAGCCAATGCGCTGACCGTCCTTCCGTTCTCATAGCGCAGCAAATAAGCGATCGCATTCCTGTCACGGAAGGAGAAGCTTGCTTTGCTGTATTTTCTTTTTGTTTCCTCCATCAGGAGCACATTGTGATATGCTTCTGCGATGATACGATTGAATTTCTGGGAAAAATCATCCATCATACTTCCCCACGATCACACTCGAATTCTGACCGCCGAAGCCGAACGCATTCGACATAGCATACCTGATTCCAGGTGCTTCACAAACCTCTGAAACATACTGCATCACGCATTCCGGATCCTGATGCTCCAGATTTAAGGTCGGTGGCAGCAATCCCGTTTCGAGGGCCTTCAGGCATGTGATCACCTCAGTGATCCCACCTGCGCCCATCATGTGTCCGGTCGCCGCCTTGGTGGACCCGATCTTCACGCTGCTATCTTCGCCAAATACGGTCATGACGGACAGATCCTCTGTGATATCGCCTTTTATCGTTGCTGTACCATGTGCATTCACATAACCGATCTCTGACGGATCGATCTCTGCCATCTCGAGAGCCTGCTTCATACAGGCGATCTCTCCGGAACCGTCTGGTTTCGGTGTGACCGTATGGTATGCATCCGTATTGTTGCCATATCCGGCAAGGACGCCATAAATGCGGGCGCCACGGGCCAAAGCATGCTCCTCTGTCTCAATGACCAGAGCTCCTGCCCCTTCCCCTATGACGAATCCGTCTCGATCCACATCGAATGGACGACATGCACCCGCAGGGTCATCATTTCTCGTAGACAGAGCCTGCGCAGATGCCAGTGACTGGATCAGGATCGCTGTGACCGGTGCCTCAGCACCGACTGCGATCATCATATCGGCAAATCCTGCCTGCAGGTGCATCGCGCACAGCGAGATCGCATCTCCTCCGGATGCGCACGCGGTTGCCAACGTCATGCTCGGACCATGGATCTCATGTGCGATCGCGATCTGAGATGCTCCGATATTACCGATGCACTTGGCCAAAAACCGAGGACCGACTTTTTTTACCTTGGCTTCGTTGTATTTTTTTTCGGTTTCCGTCACCGTAGTGATGCCTGTCAATGCTGTACCCATGATGATCCCGGTCCTGCGGGGCTCCTGTACGCCACCGGCCTGTTCCAAAGCCTGGCCAGCGGCCGCATACGCCATCTGCATGAAACGGTCCATTTCGGTAGACAACTTTCGAGGCATATAATTCTTCGGATCAAAATCCCGGACTTCGCCGGCAAATTTCACGGGAATGTCTGTCGTATCGATACTTGTGATCAAATCCACGCCGGTCTTGCCCGCGATCAGGTTATCCCAGTATGCATCCACGGTGTTGCCGATGGGCGTAATGACGCCCATACCCGTAATAACCAGTTTTTTATCCATGAAACGTCCCTTTCCTCTTATTTGTCTGCTTTGACCAGTGCATAGGAAAACTCAGCCTGTACGCAAAGCTTGCCGTCCACATAACCTTTGCCCTTGGCAAAATAGAAAGGCGGTTTCGACTTAATGATCTCACAGGTCGATTCCAGCGTGTCTCCGGGCTTCACGGGATTTTTGAATTTCACTTCTTTTAGTCCCGTAAACATGGTGAGATAACCATCCTTCATCTGATCTGCGAACAGCATGCAGGAGGACTGGGCCATCATCTCGCACAGGATGACGCCAGGCACCACCGGATTGCCCGGGAAATGTCCCTGCAGGAAAAATTCATCGCCCTTCACGGTGTATTTGCCGTGAGAGACCGTCTTCACACCGTCACCGTCCGGAACTTCTTCCAGCTCAGCCTCTTCCACCAGAAGCATATTATCTCTATGTGGGAGGATCTTCTTTAATTCTTCCTGATTCATTATTCGCTCACTTTCTTGAAACCGACGCAGGCATTGTGTCCGCCGAATCCCAGTGAAGTCGACAGCACACAGTCGACGTCATATTCTCTTGCTACCAAAGGTGTGTAATCCAGATCGCATTCCGGATCCTGATTATCCAGACCGATGGTCGGTGGGATAATGCCCTTGTTCATCGCAAGAATGGATGCGATCGCCTCGACTGCACCCGTACCGCCCAGCATATGGCCGGTCATGGACTTGGTGGAGCTGATCACGATCTTATGTGCATCCTCTTCGCCAAAGACGATCTTCAATGCCTTGGTCTCAGATGCATCGTTGAGCGGTGTGCCTGTGCCATGAGCATTGACATATACCTTCGAAGGATCAATGCAGCCGCTTTCGATCCAGGCATCCTTGATCGCCTTCGCGCCAGCCTTGGCTTCCGGATCCGGAGCCGTCATGTGGTGGGCATCGCAGGTAGATCCATATCCGCTGAACTCAGCGTAGATCTTCGCGCCTCTCGCCTTAGCGTGCTCATACTCTTCGAGGACCATCGCACCGGCACCTTCGCCGATGACGAATCCGCCCCTGTCCTTGTGAAATGGCAGGCTTGCCCGGTTTACATCGTCCGTCTGGTTCAATGCTCCCATCTTGATAAAGCCGGCAACGCTGCTTCTGGTGACCGCCGCTTCGGTTCCGCCGGAAATCATGACATCACAGTATCCGTGCCGGATCGCTCTCAGTGCCTCTCCCAGCGCATTGGTTCCGGAAGCGCAGGCAGAAACTGCCGGCAGAGCCGGTCCCTGCATCCCGTAACGGATGGCGATAGTTCCTGCGCACATGTTCGGGATCATCATCGGAATGAAGTAAGGAGATACGAATCTGGGGCCTTTGGCCAGAAACTTCTCGAATACATCCTCGAATGTGGCGATGCCGCCGATGCCAGAGCCGAAATAGACGCCGGCTCTCTCCGGATCGAAATGTCCTTCGATCCCGCTGTCCTCGACTGCCTGGATAGCTGCGCCCAGACCCATCTGTACATTACGGTCAGAGCGGCGGATCTCAGATTTCTCCATATAAAGCTTCGGATCGAAGTCTTTGACTTCCGCAGCGATCTTCACCGCGAAGTCGGACGGATCGAACAACGTGATCGGACCGATCCCGTTCTTTCCCGCAATTAGATTGTTCCAAAGAGTCTCAACATCATTTCCCAGCGGAGTGACTGCTCCAAGACCTGTTACTACTACTCTTCTGTTGTCCATAATTAAATTTCTCCTTTAGATCGCGACACCGCCGTCGACCTTGATGATTTCTCCTGTTATATAGCTTGATGCGTCAGATGCGAGGAAAAAGATCAGATCAGCGACTTCGTCCGCTGTTCCCATCCTCTTCATCGGAATCATGTCGACCAGCTTGTTGTTCTTGCTAAGATTTGCTGTCATGTCGGTAGCAATGAATCCCGGAGCGACTGCATTGCAGCGCACACCTCTGGATACCAGTTCCTTGGCTGTGGACTTGGTCAGGCCGATAACACCTGCTTTAGAGGTGCTGTAGTTAGCCTGTCCCGGATTGCCGATGATGCCGGAAACAGAGGATACGTTGACGATCGTTCCACTCTTCTGCTTCATGAAGACCGGTGTGCAGTGGCGGATCATGTTGAAGGTGCCCTTCAGGTTAACGTTGATGACGGCATCGAACTGATCTTCCTTCATTCTCGCGATCAGGCCATCCTTGGTGATGCCTGCGCAGTTGATCAGGATATCGATGGAACCGAATTCTTCAACGATGTCGCCTACCATAGCATTGACCGCCTCAAAGTCTGAGACATCCATGCGGATCGCCTTGGCTTTCACACCAAGTGCTTCGATCTCGCTGACGACCTCAGCCGCCTTCTCCTCGGGGTCCATGTGAACGATCACGATATTAGCACCGTCCACTGCCAGCTTCAGGGCTGTCGCTTTGCCGATGCCGCTGCCTCCGCCGGTAACGACGGCTGTTTTACCATTAAGCATTGTTCTTCACTCCTTCCAGTGTCTGCCGCAAAGTCTCCATGTCACTGACACGATACATTTTGACATTCTTGTCGATTCTGGTGATCATGGAAGTCAGCGCCTTGCCGGGTCCAAGCTCGATAAACGTATCCACGCCTTCATCGATCATGTTTCTGACCAGCTTCTTCCAATAGACCGGATTGATGATCTGTTCCTGAAGCAGTTTCCGTACATCCTCGCCCTCATAGGACCCAGCGGTACGATTCGAATAGACCGGGATCTTCGGTTCAGTGAACTCTGTCTCCGCCAGCGTCTTAGCGAATTCCTCTGCCGCTTCATTCATGTATGGAGAGTGGAACGCGCCACTGACATCCAGGATCTTGGCGATGCCTTTTTGTTCCTTGACATCCCCGCGCATCTGCTGCAGCTGCTCCTTGTCGCCTGCAACGGAAACCTGTCCATCACTGTTGAAATTGACCGGATAGAGGTCCGGATATTTCGCACAGATCCCCTCTACGACCTCATCGGACAGCTTCAATACCGCTGCCATGCCTGTCTCGTGTGCTTCCGAGCAGGCCTGCATCAGACGTCCGCGCTCCGAAACGAGACGTGTTCCGTCTTCTAAGGTCATCGCGCCGGCATAGACCAGTGCCGCCAGCTCACCCAGAGAATATCCCGCAGTCATATCCGCATGGATCCCCTCAGCTTCCAGTGCGGCTGCCATAGCCAGATCGACCGTGAAGACGCATGGCTGTGTATTTTTCGTTTCCATCAATTCCGCTGCATCGGCCTCGAAGCACTGCCGGGAAGTCCCTTCCCGAACCGCGTCTACCTTGGCAAAAACCTCTGCCGCTGCCGGGACTGCGTCACATACATCCTTGCCCATGCCTACGGTCTGTGCACCTTGACCTGCGAATACAAATGCTATTTTACCCATTCTTCCAGCCTCCGTAAGTGTTTCTCACAGTCTGAGATCAGATCCTGAATGATCTCCTCGCAGCTTTCTTCCTTCTTGACAAGGCCTGCGCTCTGTCCAGCCAGGAAGCAGCCACCCTTCTCATCGCCATCCTGTACGGCCATACGTAATGTACCTGCCGCGAATGCATCCAGTTCTTCATCCGAAATGTCCGTATACTCGATCTTCGAATACTCCCGGGAGAAGGCATTGCGGATGCTTCTTACCGGATGTCCCAGCCTGCGTCCGGTGACCATAGTAGATGTGTCGCCGGCTTTCAGGATCTTTTTCTTGTAATTTTCGTGGATGTTGCACTCGTAGGCTGAGAGGAATCTCGTGCCCAGCTGCACCGCATCCGCACCAAGGGCGAATGCTGCCGCCATACCGCGTCCATCCGCAATGCCTCCCGCTGCAATGACCGGAAGGTCCACTGCATCACAGACCTGCGGGACCAGTGCCATCGTGTTCAGCTCGCCGATGTGTCCGCCGCTCTCGCCGCCTTCCGCGATCACTGCACATGCACCGGATCTGGCTGCCAGTTTGGCAAATGTGATCGATGGAACGACCGGAATGACCTTGATCCCGGCCTCCAGCCACATCTCCATGTACTTTGTCGCATTGCCTGCGCCGGTCGTGATGACCTGCACGCCTTCTTCCACTGCGATCTTCGCAACTTCATCTGCAAACGGAGAAAGGAGCATGATATTAAGGCCAAAGGGCTTACTGGTAAGTTCTTTGGCCTTCTTGATCTGCTCTCTAACATAGGTTCCGTCCGCGTTGCCCGCAGCGATGATACCAAGACCGCCCGCATTCGACACAGCTGCTGCCAGCTGAGCATCGGCGATCCATGCCATACCACCCTGAAACACCGGGTATTCGATCCCTAGCATTTCAGCTATTTTACCTTTTTTCATGTTATTTAGCCTTCCATCTTCTCTTCTACGAATTTAACGAGCTCGTCGATGTTCTCAAGATCTCTGTCCAGATCAAGCTGGATCTCCAACTTCTCTTCCAGTTCCATGACCAGTTCTACTGCATCCAGAGAGTCGATTCCCAGGCTCTCGAATGTGGATTCTCTTGTGATTTCTTCTTTGTCGCAATCCAGATGCTCTGCAACTACTTCCTGAATCTGCTCAAATAACATACTTCTACCTCTTTTCTTTCTCAAACTATAGCTTCTCATTAACGGATGTGCTCTTTTCCTGAGCTAATAATTTGCTTATCTAATAGTTAGATTAACTAACCGTTGATACCATACCACACATTATGTTGTATGTCAATACCCGCCCGTACGCAAGAGCAGTTCCTGCTCCTCGTCCGTCAGGCCCATCTTCTCGAAGATGACCTCAAGCCGCTCCCGGGGGATCACATAGTCACCATTGATACAGAGAGCTGTGAAGTCTCCCCCCGTGATCCCGGATCTGCTGAATGTGATCTCCCCGCTTGCGATCTTTCGATCATAGATCTTCATGAATTCCTGTGCGAAAGTAGCCATCGCCTGTCCTCACTCCTGGATGACCTGGTCCTCGATGAGGATCTCCGTCACCGCGTCGAACTTCTCCTTGATCCCGGTGAGCACCGCGAAATGCTCCGTCTGGCAGTGCACCTTCTGGTGCTCCCGGCTCTCCCACTGCTCCCAGAGGAACAGGGTCGTATCGCTTCCCACCGGATAGAAGTACTCATACCGGATGCAACCGTCCTCCGCCCTTGATTTCTCAATGACGCCTGAGGCTAACACTTCCTTGATATAGGCTTCCCTCGTTTCCGGATCCGCCAATGTATATGTTACATAGAAATTAGTCATTTATCAGTCTCCCAGTTCCTTGTTGATCTTCTCAGCCAGTTTGTTCATGTCCTTGATCTCCTGGGCGCAGTAGAGGCCTACAGTCTTGACGCACTCATCACGTGCGGCGCCCAGCTTCTTGGTGATCTTGTCCATATCCAGATCATCCACGGATTCCGCCCGCATGATGGCCCGGGACGCGCCGTGGGTCTCGCAGACCGGAACCTGCTTGTGGTAGCCCCACTGTGCATGATCCATATCCTTATAGTATCCCGGTGA